>CAKNAO010000046.1 GCA_929200685.1 uncultured bacterium
ATTTAAAATTGTAGTTTTTTTTATATATTTGTTAAATATTTAATAAAATTAATTTATGGTTAATTTAGAAAAAATATATTCTCAAAATAAAAATATTTTTCCTAAAAAAGAAAATGTTTTTAAATTTTTAATTGATAATCCTAAAGTAGTTATTTTAGGTCAAGATCCTTATCACAATGATTTTCAAGCTACTGGACTAGCTTTTGCTGTTCCAAATAATGTTAATAATCCTCCAAGTCTTCAAAATATTTTTAAAGAACTTAAAAATGATTTAAATATAATAAAAATCAATAGTGATTTAATTGATTGAAAAAAACAAGGAATTCTTTTAATGAATACTTCATTAACAGTAGAAAAAAATAAGCCTGGTTCTCATGTTGAAATATGAAAAAAATATACTACTGAATATATTAAAAAATTAGGAATAAAAAAAAATTTAATATGACTTTTATTAGGAAAACATGCCCAAAGTTTTGAACCATATATTAAAGGTATAGTTTTGAAAACTTCCCATCCTTCTCCATATAGTGTTTATAGAGGTTTTTTTGGATTTAAACCTTTTTCAAAAATTAATAATGAACTTAAAAGACTAAACAAAAAACTTATTAATTGATAATGTTTAAATTATTAAAACTTTATTTTTAGATTCAAATTGATATTCAGTAATGTATAAATTTCCATCTTTACATTTAATTTTAATTGCATTTTTAATTTTTTTAAAAGAAGCATCAAATAATTTAACTCTTTTACCATTAATAAAAATATATGCTCCAGGTAAAGGATTTAATCCTTTTATTTTTCTATAATTTATATAGATTGTATCTTCACTTTTAATTTTTGTAAATTCTTTTTTAATTTTAGGACTTAAACTAAAATTATTTCCTTGCTTTTTTGGATTAATTTTATTCATTTCAATTTTTTTAAGTCAATTTATAATATTATCAGCAGCAAGTTTGGATATTATTTTAAATGCTTCACCTGTTGTTGTTTTTGAATTGATATTTTTTTTTGCTTTAAAATAAATATCGCCAGCATCCATTTCTTTTATCATTTCTATTAAAGTAATCCCAATTTCCTTATCATTATTTAAAATTGCATGATGAATTGGAGCAGCACCCCTATATTTCGGAAGAAGAGATCCATGAATATTTAAAGGTTTGTATTTACTTAAAGATAAAATTGATGTTGGAATATATTGGCCAAATGCAAAACTTAAAATTAAATCAAAATTTATTTTTTTTAAATTTTCTTTTATTTCAATTATTTTATTAGGTTTAAAAACTTTAATATTATATTTTTTGCCAAGCAAAGAAACTGGTGTTGGCTTAATTTTCATTCCTCTACCTCTTTTTTTATCTGGTTGAGTAATAATTGCAATAACCTCAAAATTATTAATAATATTTTCAAAAGTTTTGATCGATATTTGGGGACTTCCTGCTAAAATTATTTTCATAATTAATATAACCTTTTAGTATTATAAAAAGATTTATATTTTTTTTTATCTTTTATTTTTTTTGTTCGATAATATTTAATTTCATTATAAATAATTTTTTTATTTTCAAAATTAATTCTTGATGGAAGTTGAGAATCAATTTTATCAAGAGTTTCAAACAAATTGTTATGTTTAATTACTATTGCATGTTGTGGTTTTTTTAAAATATCAATGTAATCAGTGGTATTTGAATAAATAATTAATGAAATTGTTGGAACATCCATTTTAGACATTTCATTAATGTGGGCTAAATTTATGTCATTTTGTTTAATGCTATTTAAAATTGGAAATGTTTTATTACCTATAATTTTAGTTCATGTTTCTCTTGTTGCATCACCATTAATTATTCCTTTAACTGATTTAATTTCAATAATAATTAAAGCTTTATCAGTAATTAAAATAGAATCAACTTCAAAAATTTTATTATTATTGTATTTATAAAAACTTGAATCAATAAATTTATTTTTAGTAAGTCTTGCTCATTCTTTAATATCTTTAGATATTATTTTTTCAGCTTTCATACCAATTCTTTTTATTAATTTTGATTTAGTTCTTAAGTCATAAAGTCTATGAAAACCAAAACCAAAACTAATTATTAATATTATTGAACCTAATATCATTCCTATAATGTAACCAATCATAAAAAAATTATATATTAATTAAATATTTAAATTTTGTTTTCTTGTTATAATGTTTTTACAAAAATAATAATGCAATATTAGGAGAAAAATGGCAAATATAAAATCAAAACAAAAAAATATTAAAAGAATTCAAAAGAGAACAATAAGAAATAGAGCAACTAAATCAAAAGTTAAAACTGCCATTAAAAAAGTCAAAAAAGCTATTATTTCCAAAGAAAAAAATATTTCTGAATTATTATCATTAGCACACAAAGAAATTGATAAAGCTGTTTCAAAAGGTGTTTTTCATAAAAATAATGGATCTAGAAAATCTTCAAAATTAGATAATTTTGTTAAAAAAAATTCTATTTCTAAAAAAATTTAAATAACTATTTTTAATTTAAAAAATTTAAATCTAAATTATGATAAATATCTTGAATATCATCTTCATTTTCTAATTTTTCAATGAAATTAAAAATTTTTTTAGTTTTTTCTTTTGAAAGTTTTATTAAATTATTGGGAATATATTTAACTTCTGCTATTTTAAAATTTTTAATACCTTCTAAAATTAATTTATCTTTTACTTTAGAAAAAAATGAAGGTTTTGTATAGATAAAATAACTATCATTTGATATTTCAAAATCTTCTGCACCTGCATCGATAATTTTTGTCATAATAGTTTCTTCATCACTATAATTTTTAGGAATTTCAAGAACTCCTTTTCTATCAAAAACATACGAAACTGCTGAAACACTAGTGACTGAACCATTAACTTTTGAAAATAAATTTTGAATTTCAGAAGAAACTCTTTTTTCATTATCAGACAAATATTTAATCAAAAATGAAACTCCCCCAACATTTCCTCCATAAGAAATTTCTTTAAAATTTATATTAGAACTATTACCAATTCCTTTTTGAATTGCAGATTCAATATTTTTTTTTGGCATTGATTGTGCTTTTGCTTTTGAAATTGCTAATCTTA
Source organism: uncultured bacterium (assembly GCA_929200685.1). GTDB lineage: Bacteria > Bacillota_I > Bacilli_A > Mycoplasmatales > Metamycoplasmataceae > DT-68. The sequence goes on from CAKNAO010000046.1 coordinate 3,095, forward strand.
ATGTAGAATTAGATTCAATGTCTGAACCACCTAGTGAAGCAGCAACCATAATTTCTTTTGAAAATTTAGCAAATTTTTTTGACCTTTTTGCATCTTGAGCACCTTTTCTATGTTTTATATTATCTCATTTTGAATGTCCTGCCATAAATACCCCTTTTGAAAGTATAATAATTATATTATGAAGATATGAGAATGAATAAAAATAATTGGAATAAATAAAATTTATAAAGAAGAATCTACAACTTATAAAATTGAACTTAATAATGAAGAACTTGAAGATATTAAAGTTTATTCAAATATACTTCATTCAAAAACTTATAAAATTCTTAGAACTTTTAAAACTTCTCAATATAATGATTTTTATTTAATGAGAAATAAAAAAGGTTTTAATACTTTATTTTTTAATATTGCTTATGATATTTTAATAGCTGATAAAGATGGAAAAATATTGGATTTTTTTAAAAATAAAAATCAAGGTTATATTTCAAAATATTATAATAATTCTTATTTTATTTTGTTTTTACCAGTAGGAACAATAAATTTTTATAGTTTTCAAATTAATGATAAAATAAATTTAATAAGAAATTGAAGAAGTAAAAAGGCATTAGAATTTTAATTAATTTTTTATTCTTTTTATTTTTTTTGGAGTTGGAATTTTAATTCTTTTATGATTAGTTAATTTAATTTGTTTTTCAATTTTTTCTTTAATTATAGGATTAATTTTTTTTCCAATTATGTAATCATCAATTTCATTATAAGAAAAACCAAGTTCATTTTCATCAGTTTGACCTTCTCATAAACCAGCTGTAGAAACTTTTGTATAAATAATTTTTGGTAATTTCATAATTTTTGCCATTTCTTTAACTTCTTTTTTAAGTAAATTAACAAGAGGAAGTAAATCTACTCCACCATCACCATATTTTGTAAAATACCCAAGAGTTCATTCAGCCAAATTATCAGTTCCAAGAACAAGATATTTTTTTTCTTGAGCAAGTGCATAAAGCATAGTCATTCTCAAGCGTGGCTTTATATTGGCTTTTGCAAGTTTTGATTTTTTATTAATATATTTTTTAATTTCTTTATATGCAGAAGTTAAATTAATTTCAATAGTTTTAATATTAATTTTTTTAGCAACAGCTTTTGCATCTTCTAAATCTTTATTCATATTTTTAATTATCAAAAATACTCCCAATGAATTATTTGGAAATGCTTCTTTTGCTAATGTTGCAACTACTGAAGAGTCTACTCCCCCAGACATTCCAATAATTACTCCTTTATGATTTGCTTTTTTTACTTCTTTTTTTAATCAATTTATAAGATATTTTTTATATTCTAAAATCATTTTAAAATTCCTCATTATTTCACACAAATTTATAATTATAAATTGAGACTATATCACCATTTTTTATATTTTTTTTTCTTAATTTGTCTCATAAACCAATTGATTTCATTTTTTTATTGAATCTTCTTAAATTATCATATGAGTTTAATGGTATTCTATCATATATTTTTTTTATTTTTGAACCAATAATATCAAAAGATCCAATATAGGGTATTTTAATTTCAAAATCATCAATTAATTCAATTGTTATTTCTTTATTTTTTTCTTTAAATTGAATTTCATTAATTTTTAAAATCTCTTCATATAGTTTATTTTTGAGAATATTAATATTTTTTTCTTTTAAAGC
>CAKNAO010000047.1 GCA_929200685.1 uncultured bacterium
GTAGAAGATACTACAATATCAGCTTTTTCTCATTCTCCAATTTCATTATGAGTAATTGCAATAGTTTTAATTTTAGCTTTTTTTAAACCTATAATTCCTGATATTGAATCTTCAAAACCTAATGCTTCAGAAGGTTTGATATTTATGCCTTTACATGCTTTTAAAAAAATATCTGGTTCCGGTTTACCTTTTTTAATTGAACTAGGATCAACTATATAATCAAAATAATCAATCAAATTAATTTTTTTAAGAATTAATATTGCATTAAAAGATGAAGAAGCTATAGCCATTTTTAAATTATTTTTTTTAGCTTCATTTAAAATTTTTTTAATTCCAGGAAGAATATGATTTTTATTAAGTTTATTTTTAATTAATTTTTGATATTCTTTATTTTTGTTATTAGCCATTTTTAATATTTCTTTTTTGGAAAATTTATTTTTCATATTATGAAGTTTTAAAATTTCAATTAATGTTTCAATTCTTGGAATACCTTTTAAAATTGAATTTTGTTCTTTAGTGAAATTAATACCAATTTTTTTAACTTCATTTTTTCAAGCTTGATAATGAAATTTAGCAGTTTCTGTTAAAACTCCATCTAAATCAAAAATAAGTCCTTTAATAATCATTTTTCACCAAAAATATTTGTTTAGAATTATTTAATATAACTTCTTTATTATTAATCATAACTTTTAATTTTTTATTTTCTAATAAATTAATAGTAAATGAATGTTTATTAATAGAAACATTAATATTTAAATTTTTATACTTAATTTGATATTCTAAACCTTCTCATTGTAAAGGAAGAATAGGATTAAAATTAAGAATTCCATCAATTCATCTTAGACCACCGTAACCAAATACAATTGTTTGTCAAATCGCAGCAATAGCGCCAGCATGAATGCCTTTATCTGAAGATTTCATATTAAGACCCATATCAATTTCTAATGAATATTTAAATAATTTATATGCTAAATCCATTTTTTTTAAATCAATTGCTTGAATTGCATAAGTAGAAGATGAAAGTGAAGAATCATGAGTAGTTAAAGGTTCATAATATTCAAAATTTTTCTTAATTACATTTTTTTGAAATTTATATGGCATTAAAAAAGTTAATAAAACAACATCAGCTTGTTTTACTATTTGTTTTGAAAGAAGATTAATTCCTTTTTGAGTATTAAATAATTTTTTACCAGCATCACCTAAAAGTTGAAATGGTTTTAAATTACCAATTTCAAGTTTTAAAAATTGATCATTTTCAGCAATAATTTTTTTGTTATTAGGTTTTTGTTGAACTAATTTTTCTCTAACTTCTTTCATTAATTTAATAGGAATTTTATAAGGAATTCTTGAAAGAATATTTTTAAATATTTTTTTAAATTTTGAAGTTTTATTTAATTTATTTATATATTTAATAGCTAAATCAATATTTTTAACAGCAAAAGCATTAATATAAGCACTATTATCAATATTTCCTTTATATTCATTTGGGCCCATTACATCTTTAATCATATATTCACCATTTTTTTGTTTTTCAGCTCTATTAGTTCAAAAAATAGCAGTATCAATAATCATTTCATAACCCATTTCATTCATAAATTCATCATCATTAGTAAAATCATAATATTGATCAATAGCATAAGCAATGTCAGCTGATACATGAATTTCTTGTCTTCTTGAAGCAATAGGGATTTGTTCTCCAGTAACAATATTTGGTTGTCCTCAATATGGACATACTTCTCCATCAGTAGGTCAAGCCATTTCTCAAGGATATTGTGCACCATTTAAATTAGATTCTTCAATTCTTTCTTTTTTTTCTTTTGCTTTTTTTCTTGCTCCTTCAATACCTTTATAACGATATTCAAGTAAATTTCTTGCTATTGTTGGTTTTGTAAATAAATAATTAGGAATAATAAAAAATTCATTATCTCAAAATGAATGTCCCTGATAACCTTCACCTGATAAACCTTTTGCACCAATAGATAAATTAGAATTTTCTTTGGGTACAAATGAATTTAAATGAAAAATGGAAAAAATAAATGCAAGTTTATCATATTTTGCCTCTTTACTTTTACCTTTAATTTTTAATTTAAATTGATCTCAAATAGAACTTCAAGATTTTGTTGATTCTTTAAATAAAATATCAAAATTTTTTTTAATTAACAAATTATGTAATTTTTCATTTTTTAAATTAACTTCTTCTTTTGTTAAATTACCTAATTCATTTTCAATTGAAGTGTTTACTGACATTAATTTTTCTAATACAAAATTCTTAGTTTTTGAAATTGTATTTTGAATTTTAAAACCAACTTGTCTTCTATTCATTGTAACAATAAAATTATCATTGTTACCTTTTATTATTTTTTCATTTAAATATGGTAATAAAATCATGTTATGAGCAACATATCTATTAGAAAATGTAGTTTCTTCAAAATATTGAATTGATTTTAATGTTTTTCTTTTTTTAAAACCCTCTTTAAAATGTTGAGTTCCATAGTTAGTTGTTTGTCCATTTATTTTTGGATAAATAACTAATTTTGTTGGTTTTCCACTTATTTGTTTAATATTAATTTTTTGTGCATAAATATGTTTATTATGTTGTGAAACAAACCTTTTAAAAATTAATTTATATTCTTTTTTATTTCTTTTAGCAATTATTTTTCTTATCAAAAGACCATTTTTTAAATTAATGGTTTTTAAATATTCATCATTTTTATTGATTGAAAATCTTGTTCCATCCAAATAAATTGAGGTTTGAATAAGATCGGCTAAATTAGCAATTTCAGTAACTTCTTCTTTTGAATCTTTATTAAAAATACCATTTACCAAAAAATCTTCTTTATTAAATGATTCTATTTCTTCATCAACTGAACGAAGTCCTAAGTATCCATTTCCTATAGCCATAATTGATTCTGTTTTAGCAACAAAATTTTCATTAAATTTAATTTGTGAAATTGAATAATTTTTTACATCATATTTTAAAATTTTTTTCATCTTTTTCCTTCAATAATTTATTTATAAAACATTATAGATTCATAAGATCTTAATTTATTATCACTTTTTTTATTATCACTTCAAGAAGATAATAATAGTTTTGCATTTTTTGGAATTTGATAATTTTTAATTTTATTTAATAAATTAATATAAACAACTATTTTTTTTCCATTATACTCCCTAATAATTTCAAACAAACCATTTTTTAATAAATTAAATTTTGAAGTTCCATCAACTAAAATATATTTATATTTATCATTTTTTCTTAATTTAATAATTTTTTTATAAAAATTAAGAATAGAATTTTTATTTTGAAGTTGATTTTTAACATTAATTTTTTTAAAAGAATCTCCAATTTTAATTCATGTTTTAATGCCTTTATTAAAACCAGCATTTATTAAAGAGTTTCATTGCATAGGAGTTCTTGAATTATCTCTACCATTTATATTATGATATTTTGTCATTTCATATTCACTATAAATTTTTTTATTATCAACCATATTTTTGTATGCATTAATTGCATCAACATCTCTAAAATCTTTTCTTAAATTAAATATTGGATTAAGCATTCCAATTTCTTCACCATAATAAATGCATGGTATTCCTTTCAAAGAAAAAAGCATCATAGCAAATGATTTAGCTGATTCATTTCAAAATGTATTTTCATTACCTCATCTTGAAATAGCTCTTGAAGTATCATGATTTGATAAAAAATTTGTTATTAATTCAGGAGTAACTTCATTATTTTCTTGAAATGGTTTCATTTTAGTAACAAAATTTTTGTAATTTCAATTTGGATTATAACCATTTCTACCTGTTTTTTTACTTCAACCAATTCATCATCATGAAAAATTATAAAAATTTGTAGAGACTTTATCTTTACCTTTTCCATATTTAAGCAATTCTTTCAATGTAATTCCTGATGCTTCACCTAAAATAAAAATATTTTTTTTATTTTTAAAAGCTAATTTATTAAATTTTTGTAAATTTTTAACTACTTTTGAACCCCACGAATGTGATGTTTTAATTCCTTCTGGAAAATCTTTTGAAATATGTTTGATTGCATCAAGCCTAAATCCTCTAACTCCAATTTTATATCAAAAATCAATAACTTCTTTCATAGCTTTTATTGTATCAGGATGTTCTCAATTTAAATCAATTTGTGAAGTTGAAAATAAATGAAAATAATATTTTTTTATTGAAGGCACAAATTCTCAAGCAGAACCACCAAATATTGATGGAGCATTTTTTTCCTCTTTAGAAAGTTTTTTTCTTCAAATAAAATAATTATGTTCTTTATTATTAGTAGATTCAATTGCTTTTAAAAATCATTCATGTTGATTTGAAACATGATTTAAAACAATATCCATAATAATATCAATATTTCTTTTTTTAGCTTCATTTATCATTTTTTTAAAATCTTCAATTGTTCCAAATTGTTTTCAAACACTTTTATAATCTTTTACATCATAACCAGCATCTTCAAAATTTGTATCATATATTGGACAAATTCATATTGCATCTATACCCAAACTTTTAATATAATCAAGTTTTTTAGTAATACCATTAATATCGCCATCACCATCATTGTTTGAATCATAAAATGATCTTGGAAATATTTGATATATTATTTTATTTTTTCAACTTATTGTTTTTTGCATTATTTTTTTCCTTTAAATTAATAATTTCTTTTTTATCATTGTTTACTATTATGATGGAAGATTTTTCAAAATTAATTATTATTTTATTTTTATTATT
>CAKNAO010000048.1 GCA_929200685.1 uncultured bacterium
ATATTGATTAATTTAAAATTAAAAATTTTTAATTAATAATTTAATGATTTTAATAAAAAAATAATTATTTTTTTATTTTATTTTTAAATCAAATTTTATTAATTATTCCTCCACCAAGACATAAATTACCATCATAAAATACTGCTTGTTGTCCTTTAGTAACAGCTTTAAATCCTTGAGGATAATAAACATTTAATTTTTTTTTATTAATTAATTTTACTCTACATTTAATTCCAGGAGAATTATATCTAAATTTAACATCTATTTCTTTATTTTCTAAAATATTAGAAAATAAATTAATATTAATTATTTCTGCTTTATCTGAAATTAAATAAGATTCATTTGAAGCAGATGCTACATATATTATTTTATTTTTTATATCATTTGAAATTACATAATAAGGTTCTTTCATGCCACCTAGATTAAGTCCTTTTCTTTGTCCAATTGTATAATAAGTTGCTCCAATATGAGTTCCAATTATTTTGTTATTAGTAATATCAACTATATTGCCAGGTTGAGAAGGAATATAATTTTGAAGAAAATTAGTAAAATTTCTTTCACCTATAAAACATATTCCTGTTGAATCTTTTTTGTTACTAACAATTAAATTGTTTTCACTAGCAATTTTTCTTACTTCTTTTTTAAAAAAGTTTTGAAGTGGAAATAATATTTTTTTAAAATTTTTTTTAGAAATTTGAGATAAAAAATATGTTTGATCTTTATTTAAATCAATCGGTTTTTTTAATTGATTATTTTCAATTTTTGCATAATGACCAGTAGCAATAAAATTAAAATCAATAATATTTTTTTCAACCCAATCAAAAAAATAACCAAATTTTATATATTTATTACATAAAATATCAGGATTAGGAGTTCTTCCAATTTTATATTGATTTATTAAATTTTGAAAAACATTTTCTCAATATTCTTTTATAAAATCAACTCTTTTTATTTCAATTTCAAGTTGATTACCAATTTTTTTAACATCTTTTCAATCAACTTCTTCAGGACAAATATTAAAATCTAAATTAGGATTACCTAAAAAATCATTATTAACAATAGAGTCTCAATTTCTCATAAAAACCCCTATTACTTTATAACCTTGTTTTTTCAACAAATATGCTGCTACTGTAGAATCTACTCCACCTGACATTGCAACTACTACTTTTTTCATAAAAAAATTATAACAACTATAAAAAAATACATAAAAAAAGTAGCTGCTTCCTATTTTCCCAAAAAGTATCGTCGGCGTTACTAAGCTTAACTACTGAGTTCGGGATGGGTTCAGGTGGACCTTAGCACTATGGCAACCAAACTTATTATATAAAATTTTTAAAAAAATAAAAATTATTTATTTTATATAATTAAAATATGAAAATAATTGGTATTGATATTGGTGGTTCAAGTATTAAAATTGGTTTAATTAAAAATAAAAGAATAATTAAAAAATATTATATTCCCACTAACAAAAAAACATTATTAGATGACATTATAAAATCATTTGATGATAACAAAATAAATTTAAAAAATATAAATTCAATTGGTTGTGCAATTCCAGGTTTTATTAATCATAAAAAAGGAATAATTACTTTATCTGGTAATCTTGATTGAAAGAATTTTAATTTTAAGAAAAAATTTGAAGATAAAATTAAAAAGAAAATCTCAATAATTAATGATGCAAATGCTGCTGCATATGGTGAATATTGAGCTGGTGCTGGAGAAAAATATAATTCAATTGTTTTTTATACAATTGGAACTGGAGTTGGTGGCGGAATAATAATAAATGATAAATTAATTTTTGGTTCTAATGGTTATGCTGGAGAATTAGGACATGGTGGAAATTTTCAAAATGAAAGAAAATGTAGTTGCGGATTAAATAATTGTTTAGAACCATTTGCATCAGCAGTTGGCATTGAAAAAAGTATTAAAGAAATAACTAAAAAAAATCAAAAAATAATAAATGTTGTTGATAAATTTTTAAAAAATGATAAATTAATTTTAAAAGCTTTTAGAAAATCATTAAAACCTCTTGCTACTCATATTAGCATAATGGAAACTGCTATTAATCCAGATGCAATAATTATAGGTGGGGGTCCATCAAATATTGGAAAACCTTTTGCTAAATTAATAAATTCATTAGTAAAAGAAAAACAATTAGATTTTATCCACAAAAAAACGCCTATATTAATAGCAAAAACAAAAAATGATGCTGGAATATTAGGAGCAGCTTATTGAGCATTAAAAAACAATTAGAGAATTATATTTTCTAATTGTTTTTAAAAAATACTTTTTATAAAATAAAAAAATATCAAAATAATTTTATTTAAATTATTTTGCTGATTTCATTGATCTCATTACTGCTTTAATTTGTGCCTCTGATGGTTTTCTTCCCATTTGTAAAAACATTGCCCTAATCATTTTTTCATTTATTGGGGGGTTTTCTCTTAATTGTTTTTCAAAAAGTTTTTTTGTTAATCAAAATGTTATTGCAGCTGCTGTAAGACCGACAATAATTGAAACACCAATTATTAAACCTATTGCTAATCCTGTACTCATAAATAGTCTCCTTTTTAACAAATAAATTATATATCATATATAATTCAATCGTTAAAATGGAAATAAATTATGAATAATAAAATTAATGGAATTATTGCAACAATATTATTTTTTTTGATTTTTATTTTAATTTTAATTTTTAACAAAAAAATAAAAAAACTTATTAATAAAAAATATTTTTGAAATATTTCATTAATAATTTGATTTTTAGTTTATTTAGGTGGTCGTTATATACCACTTATTATTGACTCAATAAATGCAAAAGAAGGTTCTTATGCAAAAGATTTATTATATGTAAATATTTTTTTAACTAATATTTGCCCAATGACAATGTTAATTTTAATAATTATTTCAACAAGAAAAAAATGAAGAATGAAATATGGTCCTGGAATAGCAACATGAGGAATATTAGGAGGAATAATAATTGGTATTGGAACTTTATTTATAAAATCTTCAATATCAATTTGAGAATTTATTTTTATAAAACATGTTTTTATCAATAACAATGATTATTTAAATAGTTGAATGTATTTTATAAGTCATTTAATTCTTCTTATTCATTCATTATTTATTATTATTGAAAAAGGAAAAGTTGATAAAAATGATTTAAAATATTTATGAATTTATATAATAATTTTTTCTTTATATGTTGGTTTAATAATGTTAATTACAAACCAAAGAAATGATGTTACTGGACTTTCAATAAGAGATTGAATTTATAATGAAGATAAACAAAGAAATGGAACATTTCAAATTATTGGTGATATTATTTGACCAGCAAAAACCTATGGAATTACTTCGGTTTTAAAAGTTATGGCAGGAATTACAACATTACTTATTATGAATAATTTAAATTTTTTTATTATTTGATTTTTATTAAAGAAAAAGAAAACTAAAAAAATGAAGAAAAATGAAAAAATATTAATTAAATAAAACATAAAATAAATATTTAAAAATTTATTTAATTTTTAAAAGAATATAAAGCATTACTCTTTTGATTCTACTAGAAGTATATCTTTTAGAATTTGTCTTACTTACAAATTCTTCATAAGTTTTTGCATTAATATTTTTTTTGAATAAATTTTCCATTCCTTCAGATACTAATTTAATTTTAGCTAATTCTTCTTTTGAAGATTCTTTGACTATTTTTTGAAAAATTGGATAAAAATCTTCAATATATTCAATTTTTTCATTAAATATTAATGGTGTATATTTAGAAACATCTTTATTTTTTTTAATTAATTTTCTAATATAAGATGCTGAAGCAAAACTTTGGTTAGGTTTATTGCTTTTAAAATCTATAGTTCTTTTAATAGTGTGTGGAGTAATATTTCAATTATTATTAACTATTGCTTTACAATATTCAAGTCCAAGAATATCATTTGGAAAAATTATTTTTTCACCAATTATTTCATTTAAAGTTTCACTTGAAGACTTTGGAAATGAGTTTCCTAATTTTAAATATTTTTTAATTAACTTATTATATTTTTTTTTATTTTTTTTAATAATATGAGCAATTTTTAGTAATTTTTGAGGATCATTAGACTCTGAACCAAAAAATATTTTGTCTATATTAAGATTATTGATCATTTTTAAAGCACCTTCTGCAAAAATATGAGCAGCTTGAGTAGCATATTTAAATGGAAGTTCATAAACTTTGCTGGCACCATATTTTAGTGCCATTTTTTTTCTATTTTCAAAAGAAACAATCGCTATTTCACCACGTTGAACATATTTTCCTGACATAATAATTATTATTTTTTCATTAGGCCATCTCTTTTTTGCCTCTTGAAGCTGATAAATATGACCATTATGAAATGGATTGTATTCAGCAATTATTGCTATTGACATAAATAAATAATACATAAATATTAATTTAAATAAATAAATTTATTAATTGTTAAATTTTTTTTGATATAATTTTTTAATAATAAAATTAAAGGAAAAAAATGTTAGCACCAAAAAGAAAAACTTCAAAAACTAGAAAGAGAAAAAGAAGATCTCATCATGCTTTAAAAATACCTAACCTAGTTGTTGTTAATGGTGAAAAAGTTCCTCATAGACTTGTTAAATTTTATAAAAGACCTGATCTTTCCAAAAAAAATTAAAACAAAATAAAAAATGACCTTAATA
>CAKNAO010000049.1 GCA_929200685.1 uncultured bacterium
TGATTAATGAATTAATTGAAAAAAATAAAGATTTTATTGAAAAAAATAAAAAAAGAAAAGAAAGAATCAATAAATTTATTTTAGGTCAATTAATGAAGGAGTCAAAAGGTCAAATTAATCCAAAATTAGCAAGTAAAATATTAAAAAAAATTTTATAATCTTAAATTTTTCCTTTTATAATTAACAAATATAAAGGTTTAAAATGTTTAGGATTAAAAATAAATTAACAACAGGTTATGATAAAAAAATTAAAATTAGTAAAAAAAGATCAACTTATGTTGGAAAACTTTTTATTAAACATTCAAAATCTATGACACTTGATGAACGTATAGTTAAATTTTTGATTTATATTTCGTTAAGATTAGCAATTCATCCTAAAAAATGAAAAAATCCTGAAAAAAATTACGAAATAATTGATAGAACTTATAAAAGAATTATGTCTACTGATTTTATTTTTATTCCTTCTTCAATTGCTTTTTATTTGATTATGTCATTTATGCCTATTATTTCTATGATTATAGTTTTTTATCAAATTCCAAGTGTTAATAGTCTTTTTATATATGAAGGAAAAGATTTGTTAAAAGAAACATTATCTAAATTTATTCCTGGTATATCATTTGTTTTTGAAGAATTAAAAAATATTAGTAAATTTTATGTTAATAATAGTTTTTTTACAGGTAGTATATTTTGAGCAATAATTATTTGAATTTTTGTTTCTATTTGAGTTGCTTCAAATGGATTTTCAAAATTAATTTTTACACAATCACATATTTTTGAACATAAATTTGTGGGTGGATATTGAGCAAATAAATTTAAGGGAATGGCACTTGTTTTTTTTCTTTCAATATTGTTATTTATTGGTCTTGTAATTAATGTTTCTATTCAAAAACAAATTAATGATTCTAATTTAAGTCAGGATTCTAAAAATATTTTAATAATTTTTATTATGATTTTTATATTATTTTTTAGTTTATTTGGTGGATTTACACTTTTATATAAATATAGTCCTCGTTTTAAAATTAAAACAAGACATGTTTTACCTGGTGTTACAGTTTCAACAATACCCACTGCAGGATTTTTAACATTTTTTGGTTCAATTACATCGTTATTTTCCTATGATAAATATGGTAGTATTGGTACTATTATGTATGTTTGTATGGGTTCTTTAATAATTACTTATTTTGTTTTTGTTGGTATAATTGCAAATGCTTCTTATTATAAAACTTTTGTTGGAACTAAGGTTGAAAATAAATGAACTATTTCAAATAAATAAGGAGAATTTTATGGAATTTTTCAAAAAATTAAAAGATCGATTATTTAAAATTGATGTTTCTAAACAAAAAGAAAAAAGTAAAAATACTTTTTTAAAAAAACAAGAAAATTTAATTATTAAAAAAAGAAAAAAAACAATTAATAAATATGTATTAGGTCTTAAAAAATCTAGAACTAATTTTTCAAGACAAATTCTTGAACTTCAAACTAAACATAATAAAATTAATGAAGAATTTTTTGAAGAATTAGAAGAAATTTTAATAATGTCAGATATTTCAGTTTCTCTTGTTACAAATATTATTTATGAAATTAAAAAAGAAATTAAAATTGAAAATATAACTTCTCCAAAATTAATATCTGAAGTTATTATTGATAAAATGTTTGCTATTTATACTAATGATTCAATTGTTAATACTAATTTAAATATTGAAAATAATAGGTTAAATGTAATTTTAGTTGTTGGTGTGAATGGTTCAGGAAAAACCACAACAATTGCTAAACTTGCTAATAATTTTATAAATAATAACAAAAAAGTTTTATTAGCTGCTGCTGATACATTTAGGGCTGGTGCTATTGAGCAATTAGATATTTGATCCCAAAAAATTGGTTGTGATATTATTAAACCAAATAAAAGTAATGATCCTGCCTCTGTAGTTTATGATGCGATTGAAAAATCAAAAAAAAATAATTATGATATTTTAATTATTGATACTGCTGGAAGACTTCAAAATAAAATAAATTTAATGAATGAACTTAAAAAAATTAATTTAATTATTAAAAGAAAAATACCAAATGCCCCACATGAATCACTACTTGTTTTAGATGCTACTACTGGACAAAACGGAATTTCACAAGCTAAACATTTTAAAGAAGTAACATCACTTTCTGGAATAGTTTTAACTAAAATGGACGGAACTTCAAAAGGAGGAATAGTTTTAACAATTAAAGAAGAGTTAGATTTATTAGTTAAATTAATTGGACTAGGTGAAAAATTAGAAGATTTAGAAGAATTTAGTTTAGATTCTTTTATTTATGGAATGGTAAAAGGTATAGTTAATGGAAATATTTAGAAAAGATTTTTTAATAGAATTATTTGAAAATTATAAAAATTTTTTAACTCAAACACAAAAACAAACAATGCATTTATATTTAATTGAAGATCTTTCATTGAGAGAAATTGCAGATATTTTAGTTTCAACAAGACAAGCAATTCATGATGCTATTAAAAAAACAGAGAAAAAACTTTTGTCTATAGATAAAAAAATAAAAAATTTATAAATATAAAATATTTTTTACTTTACTTTTTGTTTTGTATAATTTAAAAAAGAGGTTTTTAAATGAAAAGAATTTTAATTAAACTTTCAGGTGAAGGTTTATCAAACAAAAAGAAAAACTTAGATATTGATCCAAAAATTATTCAAGAACTTATTTATCAAGTTAAAGAATTATTAAAAAAAGAAATTGAAATAGGAATTGTAGTTGGAGGTGGCAATTTTTGAAGAGGAACTTCAGCAGAAAAAAACGGTATCGAAAGAAATAAAGCTGACTATATTGGAATGCTTGCTACAATGATGAATGGTTTAGCAATTCAGTCTTCACTTGAAAAATCAGGAATAAAAACTAAAATTCAATCTTCTCTTAACATTGATCCTAAAGTAGCAGAAGTTTATATTAAAGAAAATTGTCAAAAATATTTATCAAATGGAAAAGTTGTAATTTTTATTGGCGGTACAGGAAGACCATATTTTACAACAGATACGGCTGCAGTTTTAATTGCTACTGAAATTAAAGCTGATGCAATATTAATGGGTAAAAACGGAATTGATGGTATTTATGATTTAGATCCAAATAAAAATTCTAATGCAAAAAAATTTGATGAAATTTCATGGGATGAAATAATTGAAAGAAAACTTGCAGTCATGGATTCTACTGCTGCTTCATTAGCAAGAGAAAATAATATCAAATTATATGTATTTAATATTAGTGTTAATAATTCAATATTAAAATTAATTGATGGAGTTATTCCTCATACAAAGGTTTTAAGATAAAATGGAATTTGAATTAATTAAATTAGAAACAAATGAAAAAATGGAAAATTATATTAACCAATATAAAATAAATATTTCTAAAATATCTATTGGTAGAGCAAATCCAGAAATTTTAAGTTCAATTAAAGTTATTTATTATGAAAATCTAACTCCATTAAATGAAATTGCTTCTATTAGTATCCCAGAACCCACACAATTATTAATTAAACCTTTTGATATTTCAATTAATAAAGATATTGCTAATGTGATTAATAATTCAAATATTTCTATTCAAGCAGTTGAAGAAGGAAATAAAGTTAGAATGACATTTCCACCATTAACAACTGAAACAAGAAAAGAACTTGTTAAATCTCTTTCAAATTATACAGAACAATCAAAAGTTCAAATTAGATTAGTTCGTCAAGATATAAACAAAAAAATTAAAAATGCAAATCTTTCTGAAGATTTAGAAAGAGATTATTTAAATGAAATTCAAGAAATTACTAATAAATATATTTTAAAAATTGATGAATTAACTAAATTAAAAGATCTAATGACAATATAAAAAAAATAATTTATTTTTTTTCTTTTTTAAATTTAATTTTTTGATTTGAATAATTAAATAATAAAGCAGATATTAATGGAATTGCTTGTAATGAAATTATTCCAAATTTTACTAAATTAAAAGGTAAAAATATAATTCAAACTCCTAAATGTCAATTTGGTATATTGCCAAAATATAAACGAATTGATTTATTTTTTAATAAAAATTCATTAAATTCATATGGATTCATCATATTGTCTATAAAACCTAATAAATATCAATATAATGAAGTAATTCATCATCAATTAAAAATTGTTGCAAATATTGAGGTTAAAAATGTAGCAATAATCATTGATATAATTATTCTTAAACCATTTATTTTTATAATTTTTTTGGTTATTTTTAAACTAAATGAAATTATTGCTAAATAAAAAAAAGCAAATATAAATTGACTTAATGGTCCTAATCAAATAACAATTTTATTGACATTTATTAATGTAATAAATATAAATCTTATTATTATCATTATTAATGCTTCTTTGAAACCAAAAAGAAATAATGAAATTATTATTGGTAATAATGATATATCCATTTCCAAAAATTTTGCAAGTGGTCAACTAATAAAAGAAGTTAATATGTTTAAAACAAAACTTATTGATAAAAGCAAAGATAATATTGTAATTTTTTGAATTACTTTTCCTTGACCATATAAATGTTTTTTCATTTGAAAAAAATTCATATTTTTAAAACCTTTCTAAATAAAAATAATAAAATTTTTAGAATATTTATTTTATTTTTACTATTTTAATAATATTATTTTTTTATAAATTTTGTTA
>CAKNAO010000050.1 GCA_929200685.1 uncultured bacterium
AAATTAAATTGCATAATTTTATTTATTAATTTTTATTATTTTTATTTTTATGATAAATTAAATATATTCATTTTTTTTATTTATTATAATTTAAATTAAGCGCATTTAATATGACTTGAAGAATATAATTAAATGGTTTATTGTAATGAGGTAAAAAATATACATCTATTAAAGCAATTTCTTTTAATGTCATTTTTTTTTGAATTGCAAGAGAAAGAACAAAAATTGCTTCGGCATGAACATGATTACCAAATGAACCGATTTGAGCTCCTAATAATTTTAATGTTTTAGGATCATAAATAATTTTAATTTGAACATCTTCTGCATTATGCATAAATTCTGGTCTATCTTTATCAATTAAAAATTCTGTTTTAACATTAATTTTAAGTCTTTTTGCTGTTTCTTCTGAAATACCAGTTGAAGCATAATGGCAACCAAAAACATCTATTCCATTTGTTCCTTGGATACCAGGAAATTTAATTTTTTGATTAGAAATTGACATTGCAGCAACAAGACCAGTTTTAACAGCATTTGTAGCAAGTGCGACATGAGCAATATCAAGTACATTATGTTTTAAAGCAACTGAATCACCAATTGCATAAATATCATTATTTGATGTTTTCATTTGTTCATCAACAATAATAGCACCATTAGGAAGCATTTTAACTTTATTTTTTAAAATTTTTGTTTGTGGTTTAAATCCAATTGACATAATAACCATATCAGCTTTATATTTATTTTTATTAGTTATAACATGAGTAACTTTGCCATTTTTTCCTTCAAATGATTTAACAATTTCTTGAAATTTCATATTAATTCCTACTTTTTCCATTCTTTTTTGAATAGGATCAGTAAATTCTTTGTCAAAATATCTAGGAACTACTCTATTTTCCATGTCAATTAAAGTAACTTTTTTACCAAATTTATGAAATGCTTCAACAAGCTCAATCCCAATATAGCCAGCACCAATTACAACTATGTTCTTAATTTTTGGTTTTACTACAGTTTCTTTTATTTTTTGGGCATGTTGATAAATTTTAGATAGAAAAATATTTTTTAAATTTATACCATCAAATTGAGGAACAATTGGTCATGTTCCCCCTGCGAATACTAATTTATCATAATAATCTTTAAATTTTTGATTATTTTTTATGTTTTTAACTAAAACATATTTTTTTTCTTCATTAATTTCAATAACTTCATGTTCCATAAAAACATTAATTCCCATATTTTCTAATTGTTTTTTATTTGAATAAAAAAGTCCTGAAGGGTCTTCAAATTCTTTGCCCACCCATAGAGCAATACCACAACCTAAAAATGAAATATTTGAATTTTTATCATAAGTTGTTATTTTGAAATTTTTGTTTATTTTAGCAAGAGTTCTTAAAAAAGAGGTTCCTGCATGATTAGTTCCTATTGATATTATTTTCATTATTTTCCCTTAATTTATATAGTAATTATATATAAAAAAAATAATGTTTTTATTTCATTTTCAATTAATTTTTTTAAATTTATAATGTAATTGCAAATAATCCAATTCCACCAGCAGCTAAGCCCATTAATAATGATGTGGTTGTACCCATTAATTCATTAATTAATTGTTTATTAGTAATTTTGCCTTGTGCAGTGATAGTTGTTAATAATGTCGCCAATCATACCATTGGATTAAAATTTCCAACTCCTAATTCACTTATTGAAAGAATCAATAATGTTTTAGCTAATGAAGCAATCATTATTAATTGAAAAAAATCTAATTCTTTTGTTTTTGTTAATCCAATATACATTGCAGCAATTGGTAAAAATCAAAAAGCATTACCCAAAATTTCTATTCCTGATGTTTTAATGCCTGATTGATTTGATCAATTATATATTTTTTTAGATTCATGCAATCTTCCACTTGAATAAAGAATAAGTTGCATTATAATGTATGAAAAAATGCCTCCTAATAATTGAAAACAAATAAGTAAAGGAACTTGTTGAAATTCTTTTTCAATAGTTGCTACAATCAATGTTATTCCAGGATTAATTTGCCCATGTCCTCCCAATCCTTTTGCTGTCATGGCACCAATCATTATTGAAGCAAATACTCCAATTGCAATAAAAATTTTTTGATTTAATGGTGATTCTAATTTAAATGATTTTGCTTTTGAAGCAAAGTTAACTAATAAAATTCCTAATGCCAAAATAAATGAACCTATAAATTCTCCAAAAAAAATTTTAGTAGATCAAAATGTTTCCATAATATTTTTCCTTTTTTTTATTAAATACTTTGATAATTATAAACTAAAAAAATTATTTTTAATTTTTATAAATTTGCAACTTTAATTAAATCTCTCAATATCATTAGTTCTTCATTTGTTTTAATTATATAAATTGGGATTTTTGAATCATTTGTAGAAATTTTAGTATATTCTTCTTTATGTTTTTTATCATTAATCTTTTCATTAATTTTTGTTTTTATTGTATGAATATTTTTTATTATATTTTTTCTAATTGTAGAACTATTTTCACCAATTCCAGCTGTAAATACTATTGCATCAATTTTATTTTCTAATTCATTTTGATATTTAACAATAAAATCAACAACTTTTTTACAATAAACATCAATTGTAAATATGGCATCTTTGTTTCCTTTTAATGCTTCATTTTCTAGATCTCTAAAATCTGAAGAAATTTTAGATAAACCTAAAACTCCTGATTTTTTATTTAAAATGTTTGTAATTTCATAAACATTTTTTCCAGTTTCTTTTGCAATATAACCAATAATTGAAGGATCTATATTTCCTGAGCGAGTTCCCATGATTAAACCTGCAAGCGGGGTTAAACCCATTGATGTATTAATTGATTTATTGTTTTTTATTGCAGTGATTGAAGCTCCATTTCCTAAATGACATGAAATAATGTTAACACTATTTTTATTAAGAATTTTTTGCACCATTTCAACCATATATTTATGAGAAGTTCCATGTGCACCATATTTTCTTACAGAATATTTTTCATACCATTTTTTGGGAACTGCATAAATATAATTTTCTTTAGAAATAGTTGTATGGTATGAAGTATCAAATACAGCAACATTTTTAATATTAGGTGTTAGTTTTAAAAAAGATTTAATAACAGAAACTGCCCCTGGATTGTGAAGAGGGGCAAGTTTTGAAAGTTCTTCAATTTTTTTTAAAACATTTTGATTAATTAATGTTGATTTTTTAAAGTATTCACCACCTTGAACCACTCTATGACCAATTCCTTCTATTTCTTCTAGTGAATTTAAAATATTATTTTCTTTTAATTGTTTAATTAAAAGTTTAATTGCATCATCATGAGAATTGAGTTTTTCTTCAATAGTATATTTTTTTTTATTATATTTCATTGTAAATTTTCCATCAATAAATAATCTTTCAGCTAAACCTTCTGCAATAATTTTTAATTTTTCTTTTTTAAATAATTTAAATTTCATTGATGAAGAACCAGCATTAATTACTAATAGTTTTTTCATTTAATTTTTCCTTTTTTAAATCAATAATTTGTGCTACCGTTATATATGTAACATTAATAATGTCTTCTACTAAGGCACCACGAGATAAATCATTAATTGGAGATGCTAGTCCTAACAATATTGGACCAATAGCTGAATAATTTGCAAGTCTTTCTGCAATTTTATAACCTATATTTCCTGAAGATAAATTTGGAAATATAAATGAGTTTGCTTTATCATTTCATTTTAGATTTGGTGCTTTTTTATTCATAATTGATTTAACAAATGCTGCATCAAATTGAATTGATCCAAATACTTTTTGATTTTTTAAATCTTCTTTTTTAAGAATTTCATAAGCTTTTTCCATTTTAATAGCATCTTCACCTTTTGCAGAACCAGCAGTTGAATAAGAAAGTAAAGCATTTCTAACTTCATTCATTTTAACTATATTTAGACCAAAATTATTAACTTGTTTAGTTATTTCAACTATTTGTTCAATATTAGGATTTAAATTGATTGCACAATCTGCAAACAAAAATTGTTCTTCATTTTTTTCCATTATAAATAATGAAGAAACAATTTTTGAATTAGGATTAGTTTTAATGATTTGAAGAGCAGGTCTTAATGTATCAGCAGTAGTATATTCAATTCCTCCAACATATCCATGAGCTTTTCCTATTTTTACTAACATTGTTGCAAAATAGTTTGATTTTTCAATAAGATTAGTTGCTTCTTTTTTTGAAAGACCTTTTGATTTTCTAATTTGATATAAATTTTCAATAAGATTTTCTTTATGTTCAAAAGATTCAATAGAAATATATTTAAGTCCATTATTTTTAATTTTCGAATCTTTTTTTACTACTAATAAAGGTAATATTTTTGAATTATTTTTTAAATTTATTGCAGCTTTTTCAATAAATTTATTGTGTCCTTCAGGAAAAACAATAATTGGCTTAATATTACTATTTTTAATTGTTTTTTTTATTTCATTAATTATTTTGCTCATATTTTAATTCTAACAAAATAAAAAAAATTCATTTTAAATTAAATTTAAAATAATTGATCTTAATTTTTTAGCTGAATTACTTATATTATTGTTTTTAATTAAATAATTAAATTTTATTTTTTTATTTTTAATTAAATTTGGTTTTTTATTTAAATA
>CAKNAO010000051.1 GCA_929200685.1 uncultured bacterium
ATGTATAATTTTAATTTTTCTAATTTTTTAAATTTATTTATATTTATTTTAATTTAATAATCAATCAATCATATTTTTAAATCTTTTTGCTCAAGCATTTTCTTCGTGTTTTCCGTTTTTTTCTAAAACAAATTTAATATCTGAATTTGGATTTTGTTTTTTAATTAATTTATGCATTTTAATTGCATCATTTAAATAATATTTTTCAATTTCTTTATTTCCTTCTTTTGTTCCAATATCAATATAAATTTTTTTATTTAAATTTTTTATTAATTTAGCATCAATTAAAAAAATATCATGATTAAATCAATAAGCTGGTGAAAAAATTCCATATCCATTAAATTCATTTGGATAATTTGCAAGAATAAAAGTATTAATATATCCACCCATTGAAGCGCCGATAATATATTTATTGTTATTTAAAGGAATATTATGTTTTTTTAAAATTGTTGGAATAATTTTTTTAATAACAAATTCAGAATATTCTTTACCTTTACCACCATAATTTCCAATATCAAGATAATAATTTGCTTTATAACAAAGTTTGCCATTTTTATATGGTGATAAAATAGTGGGTCTAATTTTACCTATTGTTGTTCCTGCAATAATGATTGCATCTATTTTTTTTTCATTTAAAACTTTTTCAATTTCTCATGTTTGATTATTTTGAGTTTTTTTTGAACTAAATATATTTTGACCATCATGAGCATAAATAACTTTTGTTTTTTTAGTATAAGAAATATTTTTTGATAATCAAACATCAACATAACCATCTCAACCAAAATCATTTTTAAATATATTTCGATAAATTTTTTCTTTCATAAAAAAATTATATTGTTTTTTTAATTTATATAATAATATTAAAGTTTAATAAATATTCAAAATTATTTAATTTATATTAAATTTATTTACCTAAACAAAAATTTTTAAACATTTCATCTAATAAGTTAGTATTATCTACTCTTCCAATAATATTGCCTAAATCTTCTCAAGCTTTTTGAATATCAATTATTACTGTATCTGGTTGAAAATTATTTTCTAAACCTTTAATAGCTTCTTTAATTGATTTTTGAGAACTAATAATTAAAGAAAGTTGTCTTGTATTATTTATTATTTTGTTGTTATTTAAATCAATATCTTTATACATTTTCTTTATAGAATCAATTAAGGATTTAATATCTTTGTTTTTGGCTGAAATACTAATTCCTTTACTTTTAACAAGATCATTTTTATTAAAAACTTTAATATATTTTTTATTTTTTAATTTGTTTTTAATTAAAATATCATCTTTATCATTTTTATTTTGTGCATCAATTAAATGAATTATTAAATCAGCTTCTTCAATTTGTTTAATAGATTTTTTAATACCAATATTTTCAATTAAATTTTTTGTTGAATGAATTCCTGCTGTATCTTTAAAATTTAGTAATACTTGACCAATTTGAATCGAACCTTCTACAACATCTCTTGTTGTTCCGGGGATTTTTGTTACTATTGCTTTTTCTTCATTTAAAATAGCATTAAGAAGAGAAGATTTACCAACATTTGGTTTTCCAATAATTACAACATTAATTCCATTAAAAATATATCTAGAGGATCTAGAAGAATAAATTATTTCATCAAATTCTTTTAAAATTTCTTTTAATTTAGGTAATAATTTTTTTTGAGTTAATATTTCTACATCATCATATTCAGGATAATCAATATTTATTTCAATAGTTGCAATTAATTTTAAAATTTTACTTTGTAAATTATTAATTAAATTTGAAGTTTGACCATCAAATTTTTTTACAGATAGTTCAGCTTGTTCTTGTGTTTTTGCAAATATTAAATCATGTATTGCTTCAGCTTTAATAAGATCGATTTTATTATTTAAAAAAGCTCTTTTTGAAAACTCTCCTTTTTGAGCAAGACGAGCACCATTTGATAATAAAAGACCCAAAATTCTTTGTGTATTAACAATTCCGCCATGAGCATTTATTTCAACAATATTTTCACCAGTAAAAGTATTGGGAGCAAAAAATCAAGAAACTAAAACTTCATCAATTTTTATTTTTTCATCTTTAATATAACCATAAGTTATGGTTTTATTTGTTCCGATTTTTCCAGTAAATATTTTTTTAACTATTTCAAAAGCTTTAGATCCTGAAATTCTAATTATAGAAATTGGAACATTAGTAATTCCACCACTAGAAATAGCAACAATTGTATCCATCATATTTTTTTAATTATAAATAAAAAATAATTTTAAAAAATTTAAATTTTTTTATTATTTTTTCATTTTTTTACTTTTTCATTTTTTTTGATAAATAATAATTTGGTGTGTAAGTGTTGTTTGAATTATTTGTCATATAGCACCAATAATTCAATATATTTGAATTCCAGCACTAAATATTAGAGCCATAAAAACAAATACAGCTAAAACAATGTTTTGTGTTTTGTTATTTTTTTTCATTGCTTCTTTTTGTTGAACATTAATTCTATGTCCATCTCTTTTTTTGTTTAAAAGTCGAGGAAAAAGTTGTGAAAAAGCAGATGATAAACCAGCAAGAATTATTAAAGGAAGATATTGTCATTCACCAGCAAATAAATTTTGATATGAAGTTGCAGAAAAATTAATTCCTAACCAAATTGTTGATTTAAGTTGCGGAAGACCACCAATAATACGTCAAATTGAAAGAAAAATAGGCATAGTCATAAAAACAGAGCCTATTGCTCCCAAAGGAGAAACTCCCTCTCTTTTATAAAGTTCAGCAATTTCTTGTTTTTGT
The DNA here is from genome assembly GCA_929200685.1 of uncultured bacterium. GTDB lineage: Bacteria > Bacillota_I > Bacilli_A > Mycoplasmatales > Metamycoplasmataceae > DT-68. The sequence goes on from CAKNAO010000051.1 coordinate 2,772, forward strand.
CTTGCTTCCATTTGTTTATTACCTTTATAATTTAAATATTTAGCATCAATTGTTGCTTTTTTAGCTTGAAGTTCTTGTTGTTTAGTTTGTTGAAGAACAGATTTAAAAGTAAGGATAAAAGCAAATATTCTTAATAAAAAAACAATTATAATAATTGAAATTAATGATTCTCAACCAGATAATATTGGGAATGAATTAAGTATTCCTGTAGAAACTTTAGAAATTGGAAAAACAAATAAACCATAAAAAGGACCAACACCTCTAACTCAAGCATGTTTTCAATTTACAATTGGTTTATATGTTGTTTCAGAAGAAAAATATTCTTTTGTAAAATTTAGTTTAGGTGTATTATTTGAAATTTTGGTTTTTGGTTCAAAACCTGTTTTTAAATATTTTAATATTATATTTACTGATTGATGATGAACTAATTCAATTGCTTGACTATATTTTCCATTAGAATCAATAAAATCACCTCTATTAGCAGAAGGTGCTAAATGTTTTGTTTTATAATTACTCTTTAATACATCATCAAAATATTTTAAAACAGAAAATCTATTTCAAAAAGCTGCATTAGATGTTGTATTTAATTTTGTTTGAGAAGAAGTCATTTTAAATGTTCCTATTCTACCTTTTTCTTTAAAAATTGAATTTTTTTTCTTTTCTTTATCAGTTTCAAAAACTGGAAAATAAATTTTTAATGAATTTAATGTTGAATTTGTTTGATTTTTTATTAAAGTAGATTTTTTAGCAACAGTTGAAAAAGCTAAATATTTATTATTACTATTTAAAATTTTTTTATTATCAATTGTTAAAGAATAATATTCATTTGAACCATAATGAGCATCAGACATTTTTATGTCTTTTCCTTTAAATCCTGTTCCTTCTATAATTTGTTTTTGAATTAAAGATAATTTATCTCCTTTTTTTTCTGAAAGTCATTCATTTGAATCAATAAATTCTAATTGATAAATACTTGAAGAACTTTTTGTAATATTAAATTTATTTACACGTGGTGAAATTTTAGATTCTGATTGATAAAATTCAATTCCAGAACCAACTTTATTATCACTTTTGATAACAAAAACTTGAACACAACCTCACATTGAAAAGAAAAATAAAGAAAACATTAAAAATATTTTTGTAAATTTTCATATAATTTTTAAATTTTTAATATTTTTATTTTTTTCTTCTTGAGGACCTTTAAATCAGTCATACTCTTTTGATTTTTGTTTATATGTCAAAATTAAATCCTTCTTAATATTTTCTCTATAATTTTTTTCTTATCATTAAAAGAAATTTTTAAAAATGGTTTTCTTAATATAATTACCAAATCTAAAGATTTAGAAAAATCATCTATTATCGTTAATATACTTCTAACTTGTCTTTTAAGTTTATTTCTTCCAACAGCATTAATAAATTTTTTGGAAACTGATATGCCAACTCTTAATTTTTTAGTTTTATTATTTAAATAATATATAACTAAATATTTATTTAAAATAATTTTATTATTACTAATTACTTTTTGAAATTCATGATTTTTTCTTAATCTATTTTCTTTTTTCATTTCTATTCATCAGAAACTGTAAGTTTATTTCTACCTTTTGCTCTTCTCCTTTTTAGAATGTCCCGCCCAGATTTTGTTCTCATTCTTTCTCTAAAACCATGTGTTTTTTTATGTTTTCTTTTATTAGGTTGATATGTTCTTTTCATTAAAAACCTTTCTCCTATTATTTTAAATATTTAAATAATTATTAAGCATATAAAGTATAACAAAAATAAGTTTATAGAGGTTTTTATCAAAAAAATAAAATTTTTATATTTAAAATAAAAAATAAAAATTTAATTAAATGTGGATAACTTATAAAT
>CAKNAO010000052.1 GCA_929200685.1 uncultured bacterium
ATATATATTTAAAATAAATTCAATTGTTAAAAATAAAAAAAATATTAATTTAAATTCAAATATTAAAAAAATAGTTTCAAAAATTAAAAAAAGTAAAAAAGTTATTTTTATTGCCCAAGGAAACTCAGGCATTATTTCTAAACAATTTTATACACTTTTAATTTTAAAAAATATTTATGCTATTTTTGTTGAAGGTAAACCTGATCAAATGAAATTAATAGAAAATTATAATAAAGATGATTTTTTAATTGTTATTTCTCATTCATTTAATCACGAATGATGTGAAGAAATATTAAAAACAAACAAAAATTGTTTGTTTATAACTTCAAAAGAAATAGAAGTGAATTCAAATCAATTTTTATTTCATACATATGATTTAAATAATTTAAAAAGTGAAAAAATGACTTTTTCTCACATTAATTTAATAAATGAATATATGCAAAAAATAATTGATTCATTATAATAAAAACCATAAAATAAACTCTTAAACAATAACATTTTTAATTTGTAAATGATAAAATTATTAATATATACTACTTTTTGTTTAATTGTATTTAGAGGGGGTAAAATTGAAAATATCCATTATTGTTCCAGTTTATAAAGATAAAAAAAATCTTGATTTATTTTTAAATAAAATTTATTTTCAAACAAATAAATCTTATGAATTAATTCTTATTGTTGACACTAATATTGATAATGTTTTATCTGTTATTGATTCTTATAAAGAAAAATTTAAATCAAAACTTAAATTAATTTTTAACACCAAAAGAATATCAAGAATTTCAGCAATTAATATGGGAATTTCAATTGCTAATGGGGATTATTCAATTATTAATTCAATTCAAAATAATTTTAATAATAAATTAATTGAAGAAATATTATTTATAGTTTCAAATCATAAATCAGATGTAATTGAATTTAAATGTTCATTTTCTAAACCTTTTAAATTTAATGGAAAAATTAGAAAAACATTTAAAGAAAGAACATATATTGAAAAACACCCAGAAATTCATGCTTTTTCTTATCCTTTTGATTTTAATAAAATTTATAAAACAGAAGTTTTAAAAATTACAAAAAAGTTTACATTTCCAGTTCAAGATAATTCAAGATATTCTATTGAAATTAATTATAAAGCTTTATTAGTTTCTAAAACATATTCAACAGTTGACAAAACTTTAATAATTTCAAATGGCACAATATCACAAAACTTTAATCCCTTAAAACTCATTAGACAATGAGAATCTATGATTCATTCCCTTGATAAAAATAGAAATGATATTGAAATATCAAGATATATTTATGCACAATATTTTTTCGAAGTTGTTTTTATGACCGCAATAGTTTGTCTTTCTAAAAACAAAACATTAATAAAGAAATTTGATGATAAATTTAAAAAACAAGAAGAAAAACATTTTAAAGATTTATTTCAAGACAATAGATATGCAAATATGAATTCAGAAGAAAAAAACATTTTATTTAAAAAAATTAATACTTCAATATGAAAAAAATCAAAAATTTATAAAGAGGTTGGTTAATATGATTAATAAAACAGCAAATTTTTGAATTAGGTTTTTAGGAAGAATTTTAGATATTTTGCTTGTTTTTGTTTTATTTGGATCATTACTTTTTTTAATTGTAAATATTAAATATAAACCAAAAATAAACATTCAATTTAAAAATATTTATTTATTTTATATTTGGTTTATTTTATTAGATTTATATTTATTTTTTTATTTTATAATTTTTCCATTTTTTTTTAATGGACAAACTTTATCAATGAAAATATTAAAAATTAAAATTCAATTTAATGAAAAAAATAAATTTATTTCTTTAATAAAAAGAGAATTATTTTTTTCTTTGGGTTGAATTTTGATGTCATTAATAGTTATTATTGTTATTAATCATACATTAATCATTAAGTTTGCACAATTAAATTCAAGAAAAATTTGAATTTATAATTTTTCAATATGAGAAAATTTTAGATTAATTATTTTTAGAATTTTTGCATTTTTTGTTACAGTAATTCAATTTGTTTTATTAATATCAATTGTTATAAGAGAAAACAACATTGGTCTTCATGATGTTTTTTCAAAAACTAGAACTATTTGAACAAAAAAATTTATTAATATTGAAAATAATGAAAATGAAAAAAGAATTAAACCAAAACCAATTAAAAATAAACCAGTTGAATGAATAGATGGAGGAAATCAATAATGAATAAATTTATTGTAGATTTAAATAAAGAACAAAAAAATGCTGTTTTACATGAAGGGAGTCCACTTGCAATTATTGCAGGAGCAGGAACTGGTAAAACATGAACTTTAACCCATAAAATAGGATATCTTATTGAAATAAAAAAATATATTCCAGAAAGAATATTAGCAGTTGCTTTTACAAATAAAGCTGCAAACGAAATGAAAGAAAGACTTATTCAATCTATTGGAGAAAAAGCCTCTAAAATTCAAATTTCTACTTATCATTCATTTTGCTCAAAAGTTTTAAGAAAAGAAATTTCTAAAATTGGATATTCAAGTTCTTTTAATATTTTAGATAATAAAGATCAACAACAAATTCTTTCACCAATTTATAAAAAATATAATATTTCTCCCAAAACACTTTCATATAATTCAACAATAGCATATATTTCAAAAAACAAAATTTTATTTAATGACCCTAAAAAATTAATTAAAGATGCAATTAATGATGATCAAAAAATATTAGCAAAAATTTTTAACGATTATACTAATAATTTAAATCAAATTGGTTCACTTGATTTTGATGATTTATTAATTAAAACAAAAGAAATATTTGATAAATATTCTGAAGTATCTAAAAAATGATCCAATAATTATGATTATGTTTTAGTTGATGAATTTCAAGATACTTCATTAGTTCAATATGAAATTATTAAAAAAATTTCACAACACAACAACATTACTATTGTTGGAGATCCAGATCAAACAATTTATACATGAAGACAAGCAGACGTTAATTTAATTAATAATTTTAAAAAATTTTTTAAAAAATCCAAAATTATTAAACTTATTAAAAATTATAGATCTACTAAATCTATTTTAGAAAAAGCAAATAGATTAATTATGCATAATAAAAATAGAATTCCAAAAGATTTAGAAACAAATAGTAAAGAAGAAGGTTATATTGATTTTTATCATGCTTCTTCTGAAGATTCTGAAGCAAGGTGAATAGTTCAACAAATAATGGAATTAAGAAAATTAAGACATCAATTAAAAGATATCGCAATTCTTTATAGGGCTAATTATTTATCTGGTCCAATTGAAAAATCTTTAATTAATTCTGGAATTAATTATGTTATTTTTGGTGGAGTTAAATTTTTCCAAAGAATGGAAATTAAAGATGTTATTTCATATTTAAAAATCCTTAATAATTATGATGAATTTGCTTTCAAGAGAATGATTAACACTCCTAAAAGAAAAATTGGTCAAATAACAATTAAAAATATTGAAAAATTTGCTTTATTTAAAAACAAAACTTTATACAAAGTAATTGTTGAAAATTTAAATGAACTTCCAATTAGTAATCTTGTTAAAAAAGAATTAGTTAAATTTATTAATTTAATAAATAAGTATAAATTTGCACTTAAAAATAATTCTATTCATCTTGTTTTAAGTAATTTTTTAAAAGAAATAAATTATTTATCAATTTGAAATCCAACAACAGAAGAATCACGGATTGATAATATAAAAGAATTTATTAATGAAATTAAATATTGAGAAAAACAAAATAAAAACAAAAATATTGATGATTATATTAATGAAATTTCTTTATATACGGATAAATCTGAATATTCTTTTGCTTCTGATTATGTTTCTTTAATGACAGTTCATTCAGCAAAAGGGCTTGAATTTAAAAATATTTTTATTGCTGGTTTTTCTGATACTATTTTTCCTTCAGCAAGAGCAATTAGAGAGGGTGGTGAACCTGCTTTAGAAGAAGAAAGAAGACTTGCATATGTTGCAGTGACTCGTGCTAAAAAAAATTTATATATCTCTGATGCTAGAGGTTTTTCAATTGATCAAAAATTTAGAAAAAAACCCTCTCAATTTTTAGGAGAAATGGGTATTGATGTTAGTGAATTTACTGAACAATTTAAAGATAATTATATAAGTGATAGAAAATTTGTAATTGGCGATCACATCTCACACATTCGTTTTGGAAATGGTGTTATCACAAACATTAGAAATGATGTTGTTGATATTGTTTTCAAAGAACCTCATGGTGTTAAAACACTTGTAAAAAATCACAAATCAATTGAAAGGCTTAAATAGTGACATTTACAAATTTATTTTTATTAATAATGATACCGATTGCATTTTTAATTTTATTTATTTATATTATTTATATTATTT
>CAKNAO010000053.1:0-1632 GCA_929200685.1 uncultured bacterium
GTCTATGAACTTCATACACTAAAAGCATAACTGTATTTGCAAGATTTAATGATCTTTCTTTTGGTATCATCGGAATTCTTAAACAAGTTTCTAATGAATTTTGCAATATTTTTTTTGGTATTCCAGTTGATTCTCTACCAAACATTAATCAAATTTCTTTTTTTTCATCTAATTCTTTTTTAAATGGAGCATTTGAAAAATTATTCAATCCATATCTAGTAATATAAAATATTTTTTTATTATTATATTTTTTATTAAAATTTTCATAAGATTCATGAATTTCATGTTTAATATTTTTAAGAATCCTACCTGCAGCTGCTCTTTTTATATATTTTGGTGTTAGTTTAAAAGAAATTGGTTTAATGATATGAAGTTTTGTGTTTGTTGCAAAACAAATTCTAATTATATTGCCAGTATTATTTGGAATTTCTGGTTGATATAAAATTACATTAATCATAAATTCATTATACTTTATATTATTTTTTTAGTTGTTTTAAAAGAAATTTTAGCAACCATATTTAATTTTTCTTTACCATAATTTTTTATAAATTTTTTTGCCACTTTTTCAACAAGTTTATTAGTTCCTAATGGAAAATTCATATTTCATTTTTTATTTTGATTTTCCATTAATTTTATAAAATATGATCTTGCTATTATTGAAGCTATAGCAACTGAGATATGTTTATCTTCTGCTTTTGTTTTAAAAATAATTTTATTTTTAATATCTTTAATTTTTTTATCTTTTTTAAGTTTTTGAATATATTTATTTAATGAATTATCATTTGAAAAAGCATCAAGTAAAATAAAATCAACATTTTTAATTCTTTTTTCAAGTGAATTAATTGCCATCATATGAAGATACATTTTTAATTCATTGGCATTATATTTTTTATTTAATTTATTATATTCTTCTTGTAAAAAATATCTAGTAGAAGATTTGATTATTGGTTTAATTTTTTCAAAAATTTCCAAGATTTTTTTATCATTTAATTTTTTTGAATCTTTAATTCCAATTTTTTTAAGTTTTTTAATATTTTCTTTTGAAACAAAAACTGCTGTTGCTACAAGTGGAGTTAAATAATCACCAACACCTGTTTCATCTGCTCCAATTAAATTTTTTCCTTTAAAAATTGATTCCATATTTAAATTATATATTTTTAAATCATTTTTAATTTCTTAATTTATTCTTAATTTATTAATTTATCTTATAATTTTTTTTAGGTATAATTACCATATGATAGGCATAGATATTACTACAATTTCACGTTTTAAAAATAAGAATAAAAAATTTTTAAAAAGAGTTTTACATTCAAATGAATTGAAAGAATATTTAAATTTAGAAGAAAAAAACAAATATTTAGCAATTCGTTGGGCAATAAAAGAAGCGCTTTTTAAAATAGATAAAAATTTGTTTGATTTTTCTAAAATTGAAATTATAAAAAAAAATAAAATTTATACTTTTAAAAATTATTTTATTTCAACAAGTCAAGAAAATGATTTGTTAATTGCAGTTGTAAAAAAGGATTATAATGAATAGAAGAACAAAATTTATTTTAAATTTTCCACTAATTATTTTTTTTAATTGAAGAGCAAGAAGAATTGCCAAAAAAATTGAAAAACCCGAAAATGAAG
>CAKNAO010000053.1:1642-4357 GCA_929200685.1 uncultured bacterium
AAGAAAGATATCCTAATGAATGAAGAAATAATTATGTTTTAAAAAAAGTAAAATTACTTCTTAATATTTATAAAATTAAACTTGATATTAAAGGTTATAATAATCTTCCAAAAGCTCCTGCAATTTTAACTCCTAATCATGCATCAATTATGGACCCGTTAATTATTATTGCTTCTCTTGAAAATCCAAAAAAAAGTATTGATGATAAAAATGGTATGGCAATATTTTTAGCAAAAAAAGAACTTTTAAAAAAAAGAGCAATTAGAGGATATGCAAAGATTATTGATACACATTTTATTGATAGAAAAAATATTAGAAACTCTTTAAAAGTAATGAATAATTTAGATAATAGTTCTAAAAAATATAAAAAATATCAAGTTATTTTTCCAGAAGGAACACGTTCAAAAAATGGTGAAATAAAAAATTTTAAGGGTGGAGCATTTAGAAATGCTAAAAAATCTTTTCTTCCAATTGTTCCAATAACAATTAATAATTCTTTAAGTTCTACTAATTTGGATAGAAAAACAAAACAAATAATTGAAGTTATTTTTCATCCATCAATTAAACCTATTAATTTTATTTCATATAAAACAAAAAATATTGCTAATATTGTTCAAAAAATAGTTGAATCAAAATGAAAGAAACCAGAAGGTAAAAGATCTAAAATTGAAAAAAAAGTTTAAGGATTTTAATATGAATCAAAAAATTAATTTAAAAATCAAAAATTATAATGGACCATTAGATATTTTATTTTTTTTAATAAAATCTAAAAAAATGGATATTTTTAATATTGATTTATCTGAAATTGCTAATGAATATCTTAATTATATTAATAAAATAAAAAAAATTAATATTGATCTTGCAAGTGAATATTTAGTTATGGCAACAACTTTGATACAAATTAAAGCTAATATTCTTGTTGAGAATAAAAAAAATGTTAAAGAAATTGAAAATCAAAAAGAAAAATTACTTAAACAACTTCTTGAATATCAACAATTTAAAGAAATATCTAAAAATTTAAGAAAAAAAGAAATTTTAAGACAAAATATTTTTATTAAAAATCAAGAGAATTTAAAATTATTTAAAAAAAAACAAAATAAATCTTATCTTTATGGTAATTTAAATTTATTTACTTTAGTTTTACAAATTAGAAAAATGTTTGAAAGAATTAAATTAGAAAAATTGAATCAAACAATAATTGAAAAATTAAATTTAAGTCCTAAAGAAAGAAGATTAGAACTACTTGAAATAATTAAAAATAATGATAATTTAACTTTTGAAATAATTTTTTCTGTTCCAACAATTGAGCATTTTTCACTTACATTATTAACAATACTTGATATGTGCCGTAAACAAGAATTAATAATTAAACAAAATGAACAATTTGGAGAAATTAAGTTTAAAAAGGGAATGATTTAATGACTAAAATAGAAAAAACAATTGAAACACTTTTATATATTCAAGGTCAAAAAGGTATTTCACCACATGATATTAAAAAAATATTTAATATTGGTATTCAAGAAGCAAGAAAAGAAATAAAAAAATTTCAAAAAAAATATAATAAAATAGAAAGTGGTCTTCAAATTATCGAATTTAATGATATTTTTAAAATTGCTACTAGAAAAGAAGAAAAAGAAAATATTTTAAAACTTATTAATAAAATAAAAAAACAAAAACTTTCTTCCTCCGCAATTGAAACAATAGGTATTATTGCATATAAACAACCTATTACTAAAAGTGAAATAAACAATATTAGAGGTATTTCTTCTGAAGGTGTTGTTAACACTCTTTTAAGAAAACAATTAATAGAAAAAAAAGGAATTTCAAATAAAATAGGAAAACCCATTTTATATGGAATTACAAATAAATTTTATGATTATTTTAATATTAAATCTTTGGATGAACTTCCAAATATTGAAGAAATTGAAAATTTATCTAATGAAGAATCATTTGATCTATTCGGATCTCAAAGAGAGGAATAAATGGAAAGAATACAAAAAATACTTTCTCAAGCTGGAATAACTTCAAGAAGAAAATCTGAAAAATTAATTAAAGATAAAAAAGTTATCATTAATGGAAAAATTGCAAATTTAGGCGATAAAACTTCTTTTGATGATGAAATTATTGTTGATGGTGTTCGTATAATTGAAAAAGAAGAAAAGATTTATTATCTTTTAAACAAACCAACTAAAACTATTTCAACTGTTAAAGATGATAAAAATAGAAAAACTGTTATTGATTTAATTGATGATAGAAAAAAACTTTTTCCAGTTGGAAGACTTGATTGAAATACAACTGGAACCTTATTAATTACAAATGATGGGGAAATGTCAAATAGATTAATTCATCCAAAATACAAAATTAATAGAATTTATAGAGCAAGAATTAATGAGGCATTGAATGAAAGGGAATTAAATTTTTTAAATAGCAATAAAGTTTTTATAAATGAAAAAAAATCTCAACAAAAATTAACAAAAGTTGACACAAAAACCTATATTATTTCATTGCATGTTGGTTCTTACCATCATATTAAAAGATTATTTCAAATTGTTAATAAAAAAATTATTAAACTTACTAGAATTGAATTTGCTGGTATAACTCATGTTGGTTCATTATCTCAAGGAGAATATAGACTTTTAAAGTCAAAAGAAATAAAATGACTTAAAAATCTTACAAAATTAAATAAATAAAAAAAATATTTATTATAATAGAATT
>CAKNAO010000054.1 GCA_929200685.1 uncultured bacterium
AAAAAGTTTTTAAAAAAAGTAAATTAAAAATTAAATCAAGAAAAGGACTTATTATGTTTACAACATTAGTTGGTCTTGCAAGTGCAATTGGCTCTATTGGACTTTCATTATTTGTTTTTGTGTCTCAAGGTGGTTTTTAATTTAATTAATTTAAAAAACAAAATAATTATTTTTGTTTAATTTCAAATGAATCTTCTAAAGTAAAATCAACATTATTATTAATTCATTCTTTTCTAAGATCTACTTTATTTCCCATTAATGTAGAAACTCTTCTTTCAGATAAAATTGGATCATCAATATTAACTCTAATTAATATTCTTGTTTTTGGATTCATAGTTGTTTCTCAAAGTTGATCAGCATTCATTTCGCCAAGACCTTTATATCTTTGTATTTCACCACCATTAAATTCTTCTAATATTTCTTTAAGTTCTATTTCATTTCAAGCATATTTTTCTTTATTTTTATTTGAAGTTTTTTTTGTTATTTTATAAAGAGGTGGAAGAGCAATAAAAACTTTTTTTTCTTCAATAAGTGGTCTCATATATCTAAATAAAAATGTGAGAATTAATGTTTGAATATGAGCCCCATCTGTATCTGCATCAGTCATAACTATAACTTTTCCATATTTTACATCTTTAACTTGAAATTCTGAACCAATTCCAGCTCCTATTGTATTAATAATTGCAACAATTTCTTCATTTTTAAGAATATCAATTAATTTTGCTTTTTCAGTATTATAAACTTTACCTTTTAAAGGCAAAATTGCTTGAGTTTTTCTATCTCTACCAAGTTTTGCAGAACCACCAGCTGAATCACCTTCAACTATGAATAATTCTTTTTCTTCAATTTTTTTAGTTTGAGCAGGAGTTAATTTTCCAGAAAGTATTTTATTTTCTAAAAGTTTTTTTTTAGTATTTCTAGCTTCTTTTCTTGCTTTTCTTGCTGCTTTTCTTGCTTTAGAAGCAGCAATAGATTTTTCTATAATTTTATGAGATTCTTTTTTATTTTCTTGAAGTCAAAAAATTAGTTGTGAATCTAAAATTTCTTCAATTGCTTGTTTAGCTTCTTTTGAACTTAAAGAATCTTTGGTTTGACCAACAAATTCAAGAATATTTTCTGGTATTTTAATGGAAATGATAGCAGTTAAACCTTCTCTTAAATCATCTCCTTCTAAATTAGAATCTTTAATTTTAAGGAGTGATTCTTTTTTTGCATATTCATTTATTATTTTTGTTCAAGCAGTTTTAAAACCAACTTCATGACTACCACCATTTTTTGTTTTAATATTATTAACAAATGATATTATGTTGCAACTATAATCATTAGTGTATTGAACACCAATTTCAACATCTATTTTTTTTGATTTACCTTTAAAAGAAATAAAATTTGAAATTGGAGTTTTAGATTGATTAATGAATTCAACAAATTCTTTTAAACCATCATTTGAAATAAATTTTTTTTTATTATCATTAATTTCATCTTTTAATTCAATTTTTAATCCAGGAATTAAAAATGAAGATTCTCTTAATCTTTCAATTATTTTACCAAAACTAAGTTTTGCATATTTAAAAACATCATATGAAGGAAAGAAATGTATTTTTGTACCTTTTTTGTTTGTTTTTCCAATTTCTTTTGTTCTTTTTACAATTTTTCCCATTTTAAAAATAGTTTCATATTCTTTGCCATTTTTATAAACTGTAGCAATTAATTTATTTGAAAGAGCATTAACAACTGAAGCACCGACACCATGAAGTCCACCTGAAGTTTTATAAGCACTATTTGATTCTCCAAATTTTCCACCTGCATGAAGTTCTGTAAAAACAACTTCAATAGCAGTTAAATCAGAATCATTGTGTTTATCAATCGGAATTCCTCTACCATTATCAACAATTATTACTGAACCATCTTTTTTAAGTGTAATTTTTATAGAATTAGCATGTAAAGCTAAAACTTCATCCATTGAATTATCTAATATTTCTCAAACAAGATGATGAAGTCCATTAACATCTGTAGAACCAACATACATACCTGGTCTTTTCCTAATTGCTTCTAAACCTTTTAATATTTTAATACTTTTTGCATCATAAATTTTAGACATAGAAAAATTATATATTATAATTAGTGATATGAATTGAGACTATGTAATTGCAACTTCAATTTTTGGAGTATTCGGATATTTAATAGGTTCTATTTCTAGTGCTATTATTTATTCAAAAATTTTTAAGAAAGAAGATATAAGAAAAAAAGGATCTGGTAATGCAGGAGCAACTAATGTTTTAAGAGTTTATGGTAAAAAAATTGGTGCAATAGTTTTTTCATTTGATATGTTAAAACTAGTAGTAGTAGTTTTAATTTCATGAATAATTAAAAAATTTTCAGGCAATAATACACTTAAACATATTAATCTTCAAATAATTTCTTTCATGGTTGTTGTTGGTCATATTTGACCAATATATTTTAAATTTAAAGGCGGAAAAGGAGCAGCTTGTTTTGCAACATATTTTCTAGTTATGCAATGAATATTATTTTTAATTGGATTAATATCAATTTTAATAATTATTTGAAAAACTAAAAAAGTTTCAATTGGTTCAATTTTTACACCAATTATTGTTATAATTTTTCAATTAATATTTTTATGAATTCCAGGAATGCATTCTAGTTGAGATTCTCCATTAATTTATGATGAATTTAATGGTCCTATTTGACTCACAATATTAATTGCATTAATAATTTATATTTTAGTATTTATAAAACACATTCCTAACCTTAAAAGAATTATTAAAGGAAATGAAAATAAACTTAAAAATTAATTTAAGATTATAAATAAATTAAAAAAAAAAAAAAAAAATCTTGAAGAGATTTTTTTAATGATATCTTTTGATAAATGGTGCGAACAAATGGACTTGAACCATCGACCTCACGATTATCAGTCGTGTGCTCTAACCAACTGAGCTATGCTCGCATATATTAATCTCAAAATGAGATATATAAAAAAATTAACGTTTTGAAAATTGTCTTGCTCTACGTGCTTTTCTAAGACCAGGTTTTTTTCGTTCTTTTTTACGTGCATCTCTTGTTAACATTCCTTTTATTTTAAGAGATGGTCTATAATCAGGCGAAGATTTTATTAATGCTCTTGCTATTCCTAATCTAATTGCTCCAGCTTGACCTGATAGACCTCCACCTCTAACATTAACATTAATATCAAATGTTCCAATGGTTTTTGTAATTTCAAGTGGTTGTAAAGCTTCTTGAATCAAAATATTTGACATTAAATAATCTTTTGATTTTCTTTTATTAATAATAAAATTTCCTTTTCCTGGTTTAATAGTAACTCTTGCAGTTGAAGATTTTCTTCTTCCTAAACTTTTATATTCTATTTTATTTGAATTTTCCATAATTATTTAATCTCCAATTTTTTAGGTTTTTGAGCTTCATGTTTATGTTTAGGTCCAACATAAACATGTAATTTTCTAAATTGATCTCTTCCTAACTTTGTATGTGGTAACATACCTTTAATTGCTTTTTCTACTAAAGCATATGGTTTTTTTTCTCTTAAATCAGATGCTTTTTTTATTTTTAAACCACCAGGATAACCAGAGTGAGAATAATAAAGTTTTTTTTCTTCTTTATTGGCTGTTAAAACAATTTTTTCAGCATTAATAACAATAACATTGTTACCCATATTTATATTTGGAGTAAAATTATTTTTATTTTTTCCTCTTAATATAGATGCTACAACTGTTGCAAGTTTACCAAGAGTTTTACCGTTTGCATCTGCAATATACCATTCTTTTTTAACATTTTCTTTTTTAACGATAGTTGTTTGTCTCATATTATTTTCCTTTTTTATTTTGATAATTAAATAGGTATTTATTGCTAAAAAATTATAACAAAATAATTATTAAAAAGATTATTTTTAATTATTTCAATAATTTATCAATATTATCAATATCTTCATCATCAATTTGGGTTGTTTCAGCAATTTCTTCTTCTTTTAGTTTTGTTTTTTCTAGTTCTTCAACATTTTCTATTATTTCTTTATGTTCTTCTTTTTGAACAATATTTTCTTTTTTAGTTTTTAAAATAGTAGGATTTATTTTAGGTTTAATTTTATAAACATCTTTTTCTATTTCTTTAATCATTTCTTCTTCATATAAATTAGTTATTAACAAAGTTTCATAAGCTTCTAATCAAGAAGGAAATTCATGATATTTTTTATTTGTATATGAAGATAAAATTATATTTTTTATTTTT
>CAKNAO010000055.1 GCA_929200685.1 uncultured bacterium
ATGTGGATAACTTATAAATAACTATTTTTAAAATAAAAATTAAAACTTTAAATGTGGATAAGTGTGTATTTAAAATTTTAATAAAATATAGTTATTCATAATTTTAAAAACTTTTTTCTATATATATTAAACTTTATTTATGGATAAAAAAAACATCAACATTAAAGTTCTTGAAAAACAATTAATAAATAATCTTGAACAAACTATTAATGATAAAATGATCTTAAACTCATTTATAAAAGGTTTAAGAGTTGTTTCTTTTGATGAAAAAAAAATTATTTTATTTGTAAACTCTAAAGAATCAAAAAAAACAATTGAAAAATATTATTTAGATATTTTTCAAAAAGCTATTAAAAATATTTTAAATTTAAGTTTAAAAATCAAGTTTGTTTTAAATTCTGAATCACTTTTATATGAAGAAAAAAAAATAAATTCCCATATTAATCCAAATCTTAATTTTGATTCATACGTTATATCAAAATTTAATGAATCAGTTATAAAAATATCAAAAACAATTATTAAAAAAATAGGAAAATATTCTCCATTTTACATTTCATCTAAAAGCGGTTTAGGAAAAACACATTTATTACATGCAATTGGAAATAAATTATTAAAAAAAAATATAAACACTCTATATATAGAACCAAATAGATTCACAGAAAAAATAACAAAATTATCAAATAAAAAAGACGGAATTAGTAATTATATTAATAATTTAAAAAAATATGATGTTATTTTATTTGACGATATTCAAATAATGGGTGATAAAGTAGTCACTTTAAAAGTTTTGTTTCAAATAGTAAATTATTTTGTTGAAAATAAAAAACAAATAATAATAACTTCTGATAAAGTAGCTCAAGAACTTTCGGGTTTTGAAGAAAGATTTATAACAAGATTTGAATCAGGAATATCAGAAAAAATAAACAAACTTAAAATTGAAGATGTTTCAAAAATATTAATAAAAAAACTTGAAGAAGAAAATTTAAATCCTAAAAAATGAGAAAAAGAAGCAATTAATTTTATTGCTAGAAATAACACTTCATCAATAAGAATGCTTGAAGGAGCAATTAAAAGAATTGGTTTTTATATGGAAAACAAAAACAATGTTAAATATACATATAATATAATTTCAAATATATTTAAAAACCTTGAAATTGATCAATCAGAACTAACTCCTTCTAGAATAATTTCTGTTATTGCAAATTATTATAAAATAAATAAATCTGATATTAAAGGTAAATCAAGAAAAAAAGAATTTGTATTTCCAAGACATGTTTCTATTTATTTAATTAGACAAATGACTAATTTAAGTCAAAAAGAAATTGGAAGAATTTTTGGAAATAGAGATCATTCAACAATAATAAATGCAATTAAAAATATTGATAAAAAAATAAAAATAGATAAAGCACATAAATTAGCAATAGAACAAATAGAAAGAAAAATAAAAAAAATTAGTTAAAAACAATCAACAGTTAAAAGACTATAAAAAAAGGAATAAAATTAGTTATACAACTTATAAACATATTAATATTAATAAACTATAAATAAACATATATATAAAAAGGAGAATAAAAATGAAATTAAAAATAAATAAAAGAAAGTTTGATAAGGAATTAGATATATTATTTAGAGCATTAGATAAAAACTCTCCTTTAATTCAATTAAGAGCATTTTTAATTGAAGTTAATCAAAAAAATATATTTATAACAAGTTCTAATGGAAATCTATCTATTAAACACAAAATTGAAGATGAAAATATAGTTAAAATATTAAAACCAGGAAAAGTTTTGGTAAATGGTCAAATGTTAAGAAATGTTATTAAAAAACAACCAAATGAAATTAGTATAGAAGTTGAAGAAAAAACATTAAAAATTTATTCAAAAGAAACAAATGCTAATATTCAATTACTTAATGTTGATGATTATCCAGTAATTAATTTTGAGGCTGAAGGAAATGATGTTGAAATTGAGGGTAAAATTTTAAGTGATATTATTAAAAATGTTTCTTTTGCTGCAGCCGAAAGAGATAATAGAATTATTTTAAATGGTGTTAATTTAAAATCTAAAAATGGAAAAATGATTGCTACTGCTACTGATTCATTTAGAATTGCCATTCAAAAAATGGAAATTGATTCAAAAAATGAATTTGAAGTAACAATACTTTCTAAAAATTTTAAAGATTTTATACCTAAAAATGTTAGGGGGATATTAAAAATAAATATTAATGATTCTAAAATGATTACAAAATATAAAAATACTATAAAACTTTCAAAATTAATTGATGGAGTTTACCCTGACATAGAACCTCTAATTCCTAATAGTTTTAAATATTTATTATCAATTAATTCAGATGAACTTCAAAATTTAATTGATAGAGTAACTGTTTTATCAGAAGAAATTAATAAACCAATTAAAATATTTATAAATAAAAATCAAATTATTTTAAAATCCGAAAGAAAAGAAATGGGTAACATTGAAGTTCAATCCCATAACCATAAATGAGATTGAGAAGAAGATTTTTCAATAGTTGTTGGTTCTCGTTTTTTAAAAGAAGCTATAAGTAAATTTGAAGGTAAGATTGCTTTAGCTTTTAATGGACCATTTGAACCCTTTTTAATTAAAGGTAATTCAAACCAACATTTAACACAATTAATATCACCTCAAAGAAGTTATTAATTTATTTTTTATAATGTAAAATTAATTTATGACTATAAAACAAATTTTTAAAAACAAAGAAAAACAAAAGAAAATTAAATTTTTTGGTTGAATTATAACTAATAGGGGAAATAAAAAAGTAAGATTTTTAACAATTAATGATGGTTCTTGTTTTAAAAATATCCAAGTTGTAGTTAAAGATCAAAAAATAGAAAAAATTAGTTCATATAAAATAGGTAGTTCTATTTTTATAGAAGGATTAGTTCAATTAACTCCTAATTCTCAACAAGAACTTGAAATAATTCCGAATAAAATTAAATTACTTAAAAATATTGATGAAGATTACCCTTTACAAAAACAAAAAATGTCTAAAGAATATCTAAGACAAATCCCTCATATGAGACATAAAACAAATCTTTTTAGATCTATAATGAGAGTAAGATCTACTTTATTTCAAGAAATTCACAATTTTTTTGCTAAAGAAGGATTTTTAAACATTTCAAGTCCAATCATTACTTCTAATGATGGTGAAGGTGCAGGAGAAGCTTTTTTAGTTGAGGATGAATCTAAAAGTAATTTTTTCAATAAAAAAGCAACCCTTGGAGTTACTGGTCAATTACATGCTGAATCATATGCAAATGGATTTGGAAAAGTATATGCTTTTGGACCAACTTTTAGAGCTGAAAATTCAAATACAAAAAAACATGCTGCTGAATTTTGAATGCTTGAACCTGAGATGGAATTTTATGGAATGGAAGATGCTGTTAAATTTATAGATAAATTTTTAAAAGAAATTATTAAAAATATAATTAAAAAACACCCCGATGAATTTGAATTTTTTAATCAAAAAATTGATAAAAAATTAAATTTAAAAATTAATAAATTTTTAAAAAAAGGAATTCAAAAAATTAATTATTCAGATGCTATTATTGAACTTCAAAAACATAAAAATAAATTTAAAGAAAAAAACATAAAATTTGGAATGGATTTATCAACTGAACATGAAAAATTTATTGCTTCAGAAATTTTTGATGGTCCAGTTGCTGTTGTTAATTATCCTAAAGAAATTAAAGCATTTTATATGAAGCAAAATGATGATAAAAAAACAGTTGCAGCATTTGATGTATTAGTTCCTGGTGTTGGTGAATTAGTTGGTGGTTCTGAAAGAGAATGTGATTATAATAAATTACTCAATAGAATTAAAGAATTAAATATACCTCAAAAAGATATTCAATGATATTTAAATTTAAGAAGATGAGGTCATACAAAATCAACTGGTTTAGGTTTGGGTTTTGAAAGACTTTTGATGTATATCACAGGTATTGATAATATTAGAGATTCAATACCTTTTCCGAGAACACCACAAAATTTAAAGATGTAAACAATAATTTCATATTTTTTAAAAAACAAAATATAATTAAAAATTATTTTAATTTATTTATTTTAAATTTTAATCAAATTCAAAAAATTCATAAAACATTAATATTTTATTAAAAATATACTTTTTATTTGTATTAAAAACAATAATAA
>CAKNAO010000056.1:0-1419 GCA_929200685.1 uncultured bacterium
ATCTTCATCATCTGAAATATCAAATGGAGTATTTTGAAGTTCTACTTCTTCTGTGATAGTCATTTTTTCTTCTTCAGGAAGAGGATTTTCAACAAGAATTTCTTTTGTTTTTTCATTTTCAAATTTAATATTTAGTGTTTCTATTGTTTTGGAAATTTCTTCTTTAATTTCTTCTTCAGTTAATTCTTCAACATTATTAGAAGAAAGACCAGTAGCAATTACAGAAACTTCTATATTTTCACCAAGTTTTTCATTAACACTAATTCCAAAAATAATTATAAGATCATTACCAGTTGCCTCTTTAATTGTTTCAGTTGCTTTTTGAGCTTCTTCTAATTTAACATCAGAACCAGAAATATTGATAATAGCATGTGAAGCACCTTTAATTGATGTTTCAAGAATTGGAGAAGAAATTGCATGGACTGCTGCTTTAATAGATCTATCTTCACCTTTTGCTTTTCCAATTCCAATTAAAGCTGAACCTTTATCTTTCATTACAGAAGTTACATCGGCAAAATCTAAGTTAATTAATGATGGGACAACAATTAAATCTGTAATAGTTCTAATTGTGTGTTTAACAACAGCATCTGCATACATAAATGAATCTTTAAATGAAATTCCACCAAATTGTTGTAATAATTTATCATTTGAAACAACGATTAATGAATCAGTAGTTTTTTTAATATTTTCAAGCCCCATATCTGAATTTTTCTTTCTTTGAGAACCTTCAAAAGTAAAAGGTGTTGTAACAACTCCAACTGTTAAAGCACCCATTTCTCTTGATATTCTAGCAATTTCTGGAGCAGCACCAGTACCAGTACCTCCACCCATTCCAGCAGCAATAATAACCATATCTGCACCCTCAATTGTTTCTTTAATAAGTTCTTCAGATTCAAGGGCAGATTGTCTACCTATTTTAGGATCAGCACCAGCGCCTAAACCTTTAGCAGTTTTTTCACCTAAAGGAAGAATTGTATCAGCAATTGAAGTATTTAAAACTTGTTCATCAGTATTAGCAACAATAAATTCAACACCTTTAATTTGCTCTTTAACCATAGAGTGAACAGTATTATTGCCACCACCACCAACACCAATAACTTTAATATTTACTAAATTTTTAATTTCTTTTTGAATTTTATTATTATTTTCACGCATCATCAATTCCTATCTTACTTAATATTTTATCAAAAATTGTATTTCTATTTTTCTTTTTATTAAAAATAGTTTCAATTGATTTTGTATTTGTATTAACTATTTCATCAATTTTAATTTCAAGTAATTTTTGTCTAATTTCAAAAAATTTTATAAGACCAATATTATTCATATTTTCTTCATTTTTTTCAATAAATGTTGTTGGTTTATATAAAAATATTTCTTTTGTTTCAAATGTTTTTTTTAATTTATTAATTATTCCAGGAA
>CAKNAO010000056.1:1429-3811 GCA_929200685.1 uncultured bacterium
TTCCAGCAAAAATTATTGGAAGTTTTAAAATATTTTTTTGAGATAAATATTTTTTTATTAAAAAATTTAGTTTTTGAAAATAAATTTCAATTATTTTATTTAAATCATAATTAGTAAATGTTTTGTTTTTAAGATCAATATTTTCTGAAAAAATTATTTTTTTATTTTTTTCATTTAAATTTCCATAAATTTTTAATAAATTTATAGATTGATTATATGAACAATTAAAATATTTTTTTATACCTATAATTAAATTATTAAAACCAAAATCATTTATTGTTAATGAAGAAAATGTTCCATTAAATTTATTGATTGTTAAATTAACATTATTTTTTTGAATATCAATTAATATTGAACCATTTCAAATAGCATTATTTGAAAGTTTTGATAAACTAATTGCATAATCAGAAATTAGTATTTGGTTAATTTTTAAGTTACATGATTTAATTAAAAAATCAATGTATTCATATACTTTTATATTAATGGTTGTAATAATGCTTTTAATTTTTAATTCATTACCTTTTTTAAAATAAGGTGCTTTAGAATATTTTTTTGTAATTAGATCTTTAACTTCAAATTCAAAAGGATGAATTAATATTACTTTTTCTTTTTTATTATTGAATTTTTTTTCAACAATTTTAAGTAAATTATCAAGGTCTTTTTTACTAACAATATTATCAATTATTTTAATTCCTGAATAATCTAGTTTTATTTTTGAATTAACTTTTTTTGAAGGTTCTAAAACAATTGATACATTTTTAATCTTAATGTTAAGATTTTTTTCAATTTCTTTAACTGAAGATAATAAAAAATTTTTTGCATTTTTAATATCATTTTTTTTATTAAAAATTTCAATTTTATTAGAATTAATTTTTTCAATTGATGAAAAATGAATTAAACCTTTAGAAAATGAAATAGTATTAAAAATTTTTCTATTCATATTAATCCTCCTTTTTTATTAATATTCTAAGTTTTGCAGTTCTTGAACGATTATTTTTTTTAATTTCTTCTTTTAAAGGTCTTATTTGTTTAACAACTCATTTTTTTTCAATAATTATTGGTAATTTGCCAGTTTTATCTTCAATAAATTTTTTAAAATAATTTTTAACAATTTTATCCTCAAGTGAATGAAATGTAATTATAGAAAGAGTTCCATTTTTATTTAAAAGTTTTGGAGAATCTGACAACATTTTTTTTAATGATTCTAATTCTTGATTTACTTCTATTCTAATTGCTTGAAATATTGCTTTTGCTGGATTTTTTTTTCTAACAATTTTAGCAGGAAGTGATTTTCTTATTAATTGAACAAGTTCAAAAGTTGTGTTAATAGGCCTATTTTTAATAATATTTTTTGATATTTTATTTGCAAAATTTGTTTCACCATATTTTTTAAAAATATTTGTAAGTTGAATTTCTGAATAATTATTTACAATTTTATGAGCATTTAAATCTTGATTTTGATCCATTCTCATATCAAGTTTTGCATCTTTTGAATATGAAAATCCTCTTGAAATTTTATTTATTTGTGGTGAAGAAATTCCTAAATCAGCAATTATTCCATCAATTTTTTTTATATTAATTTCATTAAGTTTTTCTTTAATTTTTTTAAAGTCTGAATAAATAATTTTAAAATTTTTATCTAATTTTAAAAGTTTTTTTCTACTTTCTTTGATTGCTTCTTGATCTTTATCAAAAGATACTAAAAATCCTTTATTCGAAAGTTTTTCAAGTATAGCTTTTGAATGTCCACCATAACCTAAAGTTAAATCAACATAAATTCCATCTTTTTTAATATTAAGATTTTTAATAATTTCATTTAACATTACTGGAATATGTTCTTTAATCATTAAATTTCCATTCCATCTTTAAATAATTTTTCAGAAATTTTATCTAGTGAATCTTCATTTTCAAATTTTTTCTCAAATATTTTATATTTTTCAAAAGGTCAAAGTTCTATTTTAGTTCCAATTCCAATAAATAAAACATCTTTAACAATATTTATTTTTTTAATAAAATTATCTGGAAGATTAATGCGTCCTTGTTTATCTATTTCTAATTCAAATGTATTTCCCAACAATAATCTTGTAAATATTCTTGCTTGCTTATTTAAACTATTAGTAGATAAAAGTTTATTTTTTCATTCTAAAAAATTTTTTTTATTTCTTATTTCTAAAACATTGTCTGGTCCAAGTGTAATAAATATTAAATAATTAAGATTTTTTCTTAATTTTGATGGTATTAAAACTCTATTTTTATTATCTAATGTTCTTTTGTAATTACCAAACATATTTACCACTTTATTCCACTTATTACCACCTTTATTTTATCATAAAATTATTTTTTTATAACATTTTAAAAAATAAAAAATGACCTTATTAAGGT
>CAKNAO010000057.1 GCA_929200685.1 uncultured bacterium
TCACTTAAATTAGAATTATCTTTTTGAAGTTGAGCTTTAATAGCTACTAAAATTTCTTCATCAGTTCTTGTATTAGTTGCAGCTATTAAAGTAAGATCTTTGTTTTTAATTTTATCTTTAATAATTTTTATATTTTTTTCATCTTCACTAAATTCATCTTGATTTAATTTTAAAGTAAAATCTTCTTCACCAACAGTAATTATATATAAAGTTGCTGTTTCACTATGATTAGCAACTGAAGTAACATTATTTTCATCTTCTTTTTTGGTAATTAAATCACTATCATTATTTTCAATGATAGTAATTTCATCAATAATTTTTTTTCTAATAGCATTTAGAATTTCAATATCATTATTGTAGTTGAATTTGGGTAATAAAATACTTAAATTTTCTAAATATTTTTGAATAGAATCTATTTTTAACTCTCTAATATTTTTAGCTCTTTTAATTTTTAATCCATTATTACCTTCAAGTTTTTTTGAGTATTCACCTTTTTTAATTTTGACAATTATTGCTTGTTCAAGAATTGAAATATTAGAATCTACTTTCATAGATATTTCTATTGAAACACCTCTTAATTTTGAAGTATTAATTAATTTTTTAATTTTATCAATAATTACTTTTTTGTTATCAGCAACAATTTTACCATTAGATTTATTATCAAGTTCTATAGTTCTTTCATTCAATGTTTTAGATTTAAGAATTTTAATAACTGCTTCAACATCCTCTTTATCTTTTTTATCATCATTATTATTAATAATTACAATTGGAATAACAACACCAGCAACTAAAACACTAGTTGCCACTATTCCTAAAATTATTTTTTTCTTTTTCATTTTTCTCCTTTAATATTTTTTACATAAAAAAATAAAACTAATTTTAAAAAATATTTTATTATTTAATCTTTCTTTATAATTATAATTATAATTATTTTTTTATAATATATGCAATTATTAATTACTTTTTATTAAGTACTTAAATTTATCATTTAATTACAACAAAATAATTTAAATTAACAATCATATTTTTTTCAACTCAATAAGAATTATATTTTTTTAAATCAACAATCAAAGAATTTTTTAAAACAATAGAAGGTTTAAAATAAAATGTTTGAGTTGCAACTTTATTTTTATAAGTTAAAGGATTGATTGATTTTTCTTTTAAATTATAATTTAATTTTTTTTTTGATTTTATTGCTTTTTCAATATGTAATTTTCTTTTTTTTCCATTTTGTGTTCTATCATAATCATAATATCTATAAGTTATATCAGAACATTCTTGAACTTCTAAAACAGTAATATTAGAACCTAGACCATGAACAAGTCCAGGAGGAATATTATAAAATTGACCTTTTTTTGCAATTACTTTATTTAAATTATTTAAAAAATCATTTTTATTTATGATTTTTTTAATAAATTCTTCATTATAATTTTTCATTCCTAAAAAGAGTTTAGAATTTTTAGATTCTAAAATGTATCACGATTCATGTTTTCCTTTTTTTTCTTTTTCTTCTTTTCAAGCTATTTCATCATCAGGATGAACTTGTATAGAAAGAGGTTTTTTTGTTTTAATTATTTTAACTATAGGTCCAATTGGAACTTTTTTATCATTATCTTTAAACCTAGTTTCTTTGCCTTTATAAGAAGAATAAATTCATTTTTCAAATCCTCAAATTTTTTTAAAAATTAAAGGTTTAATTTTTCTTAACATTTTTTATAGGATTTCTTTTTTGTGAAATTTTTAATAATATATTCATAGAAAACGCAGTTATCAATGCTCCTACTATGATAGCAATAATAAAGAATAAACCTCAAGCATAATCAGTTACTCCATCTTTACCAACTGCTCCAAGTAAATAAACAATAGGGCCACCATGTTGTGCATTATCTGTAATTTTAAATAATGAAGCAAATGCAGCACCAATTGCTCCGCCTAATACATTTGAAAAAATAACTTGTTTTGGATATTTAACAGCAAATGGAATTGCTCCTTCTGTAATTCCAATCATCGACATAAATATTGCAGACATTGCATTGGATTTATCTTCTTGATCATAATTAAGTCTAAACATCTTATTACCAATAAATACAGCTAAACCAGTTCCAAGAGGAGGAACAGAAATTGCAGCAGCAACTGCACCCATTACTTCTGGTTTACCTTTTGTAATTAATCCACCTGCAATTAAAAAAGCAATTTTATTAATAGGACCACCCATATCAAATGCAATCATTGCTCCTAAAAATAAAGCTGCAATAAAGAATAAATCTCTATCTAATAATTCTTGTACTCCTTTTTCTAAACCAAATGATATATAGAATAATGGAACATATATAAAGAAAGCAAATAATATTCAGTTTATTAATACCATTAATAAAGGTATTACAATTATAGGTTCTATTGGTTTAATTACTTTTGGAAATTTAGGTGATACAAATGTGTTTCAAGTTTTAACCATATAACCAACAGAAAAACCAGCTGCGATTGCTCCTATAAAACCTAATTTAGCACTTTGTTCAAAACTACCAAACATCAATTCATCCCAATTAAATAATTGACCATCTTGATTTCCTATTAAAAAACCAATAATCATAGCTGGAGCAAGTGCTGATCGACCAGCAATTGCTGAAGCAATAAAACCAGCTAAAATTGGAATCATTAAGTTAAAACCTACTACACCAACTCCTAAAAGAGCTTCTCAAAAACTCCCTTTAGTAACTTTTAATCCTTCACCTTTTACTACTGTTCCGCCAAGCCCTAAAGAAACAGCTATTAATATACCACCAACAATAACAAAAGGAATCATATATGATACTCCATTCATTAAAGCCTGCATTGGTTTTGCTCCCCCAGAACTAAATGCTTGTTTAAGTGTTTTTTTTCTTTGACTTATTTTATATATTTTTGATTCTTTTAAAGCATCTTTAAATACTTTATTAGCATTTTTAATTGGATTTGCTACACTAACTTCAAAAATCTTTTTATTTTCAAATCTATCTTTTTCTTCAATTTGTTTATCAGAAGCAATTATTATCATCTTAGCATTTTTAATATCTTCACTTGTAATTTTATTTATTGTTCCTTGTGCTCCTTGTTTTTCAACTTTTATATGTAATTTTTTTTCTTTAGCAAATTTTTCAAAAGATTCAGCTGCCATATTAGTATGGGCAACACCAGTAGGACAACTTGTAATAGCAACAAAATCATATTGTTTTTTTGTTTCATTTATTTTTATTGCTTTTGATTTTTTTAAAATATTTATTTTTGCTACTTTTGATTCTTTTGTTTTATTTGTTTTTATTGTTTTTCATGTTTTTGATTTATTTATTTTTGGTTTTAAATTTAAAGCTTTTTTAATATCTTTAACTATTCCAAATTTAAATAATTTTAAATTTTTTGAATTTATTAAAAGTTTTGAAATTTTTGAAAGAATGTTCATATGAATTTCTCCAACATCTTTAGTATTTGGAAGTAAAATTGCAATTGCAACATTTATTTTTTTTCCATCTAAACTTTCTCAATCTACATTTTTTTTATTTCTTATTATATAAATAATAGGTTTTAAAATAGTTTTTATTCTCGCATGAGGAATAGCAATTCCATCTTGAAAACCAGTTGATTTTTGTTTTTCTCTTAATATTAAAGAATTTAAAAGTTTTTTTTCACTAAAAGCAAAATTATCTTTAACTGCTTTTTGAGAAATAATTTTTAAAATATCATTTTTAGTATTAAGATTTGTTTTTATAATTTTAAAATTCATTTTTCCTTTCTTAAATATCTTATAAT
>CAKNAO010000058.1 GCA_929200685.1 uncultured bacterium
TTTATTTTAATAATACTAATTTATTTTTTCTTAAATCTATCATTCTTCAAAATCCAAGAATAAATGCTGTTGTTAATGCACCTGCTAATAAAGTAGCAATTGTAAGAACAATTCCCATTCCTATTTGAGCTCCATTTGAACTAAATAAATATGATTTAAATAATGAAACTACAACTAAACCACCATGTGGTGCTGAAACTCCAATTTTGAATATCCCAACTAATAGCCCAACAACCATTGAACCTGCAATTAATGAAGGTATAACACGTTTTGGATCTTTAGCAGCAAATGGAATTGCTCCTTCTGTAATAAAAAATGAACCTAACAATCAATTTGCTTTTGCAGATTCTATCTCAGAATTTTCTCAAGCTTTTTTTCTAAAAATAATTGTTGAAAATGCTATTCCAAGAGGAGGCGTCATTCCTGCTAGCATAACTGCTCCCATAACAACATAATTTGTTTCTGTTGCTCCTGCTCCTAAACCTGCTGTACCAAAAACATAAGCAACTTTATTAACAGGACCACCCATATCAAATGCCATCATAGCACCAATAAAAATTGTAAGCAATACTAATAATCCTTTTGAAGACATTCCTTCTAATCCTTTTTTTAAACCAAATGCTAAATATGCAAGTGGTATTTGGAAAACAAACATTATTGTCCCTACAACAAGAACAGAAAGTAAAGGCATTGCTACAATATCAACTACTCCTTTAAATGTTCTTGAAACATTTTTAAATATATATTTTCTTAAAATCACAACTGAAAATGCACCAGCATAACCACCAAACATTGCTCCTAAAAACCCAGAACCAGCAGACAATACTCCTTGATCTATTCCGGGAGTTACTCTACCTCAAAGGTTTTGTCATGTATTTACTTCCGGGATACTTCCAGCATAGAGAATTCCTCCACCTGAAGCAATAAGACCAGCTACCATCCCTGGTAAAAGTCCTTCTGGCCCAACTATTGAATATGCAGTATATGCACCAAGTATAGGTACAAAAATTCCAAGTGCTACTTTTCCAAGTCCAGCAAATCAACCAGAAAAGTTTCTAGTAACTCCTAAGTTTCCTCCAGTAATGCCTGAATCAAATAAAAATGCAAGTCCTACTAATATACCACCAGCAACTACAAATGGTAACATTCTTGATACTCCGCCCATTAAGTTTTTATAAACATTAAGAAACATTTTTCAAGAATAATCATTAGAACTAATTTCTTCATCAATACTTTTTGCTTTAATTATTTCTCCTTTACCTTGTTCAGCATCAGAAATAACTTTCTCTGCATTTTTAATAACATTTTTAGTACTTGTTTTAAAAACTTTTTTATTATTAAATCTACTTAATCCTTCAATTCCTTTATCAATTGCAAATATTATGATATCTGCATTTTCAATTTCACTTTTTGTTAAAACATTTTCACTTGTTCTACCTTGAGTTTCGATTTTACAATCATAACCCAATTTTTTAGCTACTTCTTCAATTTTTCCAGATGCTAAAAAAGTATGGGCAATACCAGTAGGACAAGCTGTAATGGCAACAAGTTTTTTTCTTTTTTTCATTTTGTCTTCTTTCCTAAAATTTAAAACTTCAATAAGATTTTTTTTAGTTTTTGATTTTTTTAGTTTTTCTTTTGTTTCTTTTTTCATTAAAATTTTTGAAAGATTTTTAAGTGCTTCAACTTGCAACTTAACATCTTTTGAATTTAATGCTATTGAGAAAATATATTTTACTTTTTTATTATCAACAGAATTTCATTCAATTCCATTTTTACTTTTAGCAATTAAAATAACATTTTTAATTACTGTATCATTTTGAGTATGTGGTATGGCAATTTCATCTCCTATACCAGTAGAAAATTGTTTTTCTCTATCAATTAAACCTTTTTCAAAATCTAATGAAGATTTAATAAATTTATTTATTTTTAAATGGTTAGCTATTTCTTTAAAAGCACTTTTTTTTGTTTTTGCTTTTAAATTTAAAATAATAGCTTTTTCATTTATTAATTTATTTATTTTATTCTCCTTTTATAAATTTTCATGTTTTGTTTTTTTAAATAAAACATTTATTTTATTTGCTTTTGCTATTTTTATAACAGAAGCCGTGCCAGAACCGCTGGCATTTGCAAAATTAATAGCTTCTTCATAAGAATTTGTTTTTAAATATTGATGTATAAAACCGGCAATCATAGAATCACCTGCTCCTGAACTATTTATCAATTTTATTTTTAATGGATGAGTAAATATTGTTAAATTTTTATTAAAAAAATAAGCACCTTTAGAACTATTGGAAACAATTACATTTTGAGCACCCATTTTAATTAATTTTAAAGAGTATTTTTTAATATCATTATATGAATTTATTTTGACATCAAATCATTTGCTTAATTCTTTAACATTTGGTTTAATTACAAAAGGTTTATATTTTAATAAATTCAAAATTTTTTTATTTCCAATATCATAAGCAATATTAGCTTTTTTTTCTTTTGCTATTTTTGAAATTTTTTCAAAAACTTTTTCAGATAAATTTTCCATTTTTGAACCCATAATCATAATTAAATCATCTTTAACTAAATTTTGTTTTAAATAATTTAATAATTCTTGTTCAATTTTATTATTTAAATTTTTAGAACTAGTTAATAATTCATATGTATCTTTAAATTTAGCTTTAACATTTATTCTAATTTCATTTTTTGTATCAAAATTAATAAAATTTATCTTGTCTTTTTTTAATTTATTACATAATATTTGACCAGTATCACCACCACTTAAAATAATTGCAATATTTTTTCTTGATAAACCACTCAATAAATATGAAGCATTTATTCCTTTACCACCAGGAATTAATAATTTTTCTTTTGTTTTTGCCCATTTTTTAATTTCTTTATTTGAAAAATTCATATAATAATCTAATGCAGGATTTAAAGTAATTGTATAAATCATTATGATACTACCTCATTAACTTTTTTATTAATTTTAATTTTATATTTTAAACCTTGAACATTAATTTTTGATTTATCAAAAACCATGTAAACAACTTTGGAATTTTTAATAGCAACTTCTTTTATTAATGATTCTTCTTGATTGCTTGTAAAATATTCATTGTTTATTTTTGAATTTATACCTATAAAGCATTTATCAAATTTTATTGAATTAATTTCATTAATAGCTTTTGAACCAATTATTGATAAAGTTTTAGTATAAAGATTTCCAGGAATTATAAAAACTTTTGAACTTCCTCCTTCAAGACCCAATAAATTAATAAAATAAATATTATTAGTATAAATTGTAATGTTCATATCTTTTATAAATTGAGCACTTAATCCTGTTGTTGAACCAGAATCAATAAAAATTACATCTTTTGGTTTTAATAATTTAGAAATTTGAAAAGCAATATTTTTTTTAGCTTTTGTGTTTAACTTAATTTTGTTATTTGTTTTAAATTCAAGATTTGAATCAATATTTTTTATTACATTACCTCATTTTTTTGTCAAAATATTTTTTGCTTCTAATTTTTTGATGTAATAAATTAAAGTAGTTCGAGGAATTTTTAATTTTTTAGACATTTCACTAATACTTTTATATTGACCATCATTTATATGATCTAATATTTTTTCAAGTTTGATATCATTCATAAAATTATTATAACAATAATTAATAATAATTAACAATAATTAATAATATTTTATATA
>CAKNAO010000059.1 GCA_929200685.1 uncultured bacterium
ATCATTTAACAATTCTGCTTTATAAAGTATTAATGGTCCAGCACAAATTGCAGCAATAATTTTATTTTTTTTATTAAATTTTTTAACTAAATCTATTAATTTGTCATATTTAATTAATTTATCAATTGCTGGTCCTCCTGGAATAAAAATTCCATCAAAATTTTCTATTTTTGGTAAAAAAGTTTTTGTTTTGACAATAGCTTCATGAGAAGAATTGACACTTAATAAACCTTCAATAGATCAAAGATAATAATTAACTTTATTTCTTTTGAAAATATTTAATGTTGAAATTAATTCTGTTTCTTCATAACCACTATGAACTACTACTAATATTTTTTTCATTTTATTCCTTTGTTTTAATAGAATTTAAAAATTCTTCAATATTTTGAATTTTTTGTTTTTTAGAATTATATGCTCTAACATTTAATGTTTTGTTTTTAATTTCTTCATCTCCTAAAACAATTTGAAATTTAGTTTTTGAAATTTGAGCATCTCTAATTTTTTTTGAAAGTCTTTCATTTCTATTATCTAAATAAACATTTAAACCTTTTTTAAATAATGTTTCTTCTATTTTTTTAGAATAATTTAAATGATGTTTATTTGATATTGGAATAATTGTAACTTGACGTGGTGAAACTCAAAAAGGTAAATCACCCTTTGTCTGTTCAAGTAAAATGGAAATAAATCTTTCGTATGTTCCTATTAAACCCCTATGAATTACAATTGGTCTTATTTTATTTTCTTTTTCATCTATATAACTTACATTAAATTTTTCAGAAAGAAGAAAATCTAATTGAATTGTAGATAAAGTTATTTCATGTCCAAGTGAAGTTTTTACTTGAATATCTACTTTTGGACCATAAAATGCTGCTTCATCTTCAACCTCTTTATATTCAACTTTAAGTTCATTTAAAACATTTCTTAATTGATTTTCTGCATTAATTCACATTTTATTATTTTTATAATATTTATTTTTATTTTTATTTCCTCTTAATGATAAAGAAATGTAAAAAATTTCTATATTAAATTTATTTGAAACTTCTTTAATAATATTATATGAATTTTTAAATTCTTCTTTAATTTGATCATGTCTTGCAAAAATATGAGCATCAGTTAATTCCATTGATCTAACCCTTTCAAGACCAGTTAAAGAACCAGATTTTTCATATCTATATAATTTTGCATGTTCTGAAAGTCTTATAGGGAGTTCTTTATAACTTCTTCTTTTGTTTTTAAAAACAATAACATGATGTGGGCATGTCATTGGTCTTAAAAAAAGTTTTTCATTATCAGCAACAATATTTTTGAACATATTTTCTTTATAATGTTTTAAATGTCCGCTTATTTCATAAAGTTTTTTTTCACCTAAAATTGGAGTTTGAACTTCTATAAATTTATATTTTCTTTCAATTTTTTTAATATAATTTTGAATTTTATTTTTAATTTTTGTTCCTTCTTCTAATCAAATTGGAAAACCTTGACCTAAAAGTAAATTAAAAGTAAAAATATTCATTTCTTTACCAATTTTTCTATGATCTCTTTCTTTTCTATCTTTCAAAATAGATAAATAAGAATCTAATTCTTTTTTAGTTTCTCAAGAAGTTCCATAAATTCTTGTTAATTGAATATTACTTGAATCTCCCTCTCAATAAGCACCAGCTAATGAAAGGAGTTTAAAATTTTTAATTTTTGATATTGAATCTAAATGTCCTCCAACACAAAGATCAGTAAAAATGGATTCATTATTTAAAGGATTAATCATTCCATAATAACTAATTTGTTTACCTTCTTTTTTTAATTTATTTTTTAATTTGATTTTATATGGTTGGTTACTTAAATCAATTGGATTAACCATTTTGATTTTTGCTCCAGTAGAAATAATTTTTTTCATCATTTTTTCAATTTTTGGAAGATCTAAATCATGTAAAGGATTTTCAAATTGAAAATCATAATAAAAACCTTCTTTTATTGTTGGACCAATAGCTAATTTGGTATTTGGATAAAGTTTTAAAATAGCTGCAGCTAAAAGATGAGCAGTTGAATGATTTAATTTTTTATTTGCTTTCATGTTTCCACCTAAAATTAAAAAGTCCATTTTAGAAGACTATTATATCATCCCTAAAAGGACTCTTATTTTTTAATATTTACTTTTTAACAAATAAGTAGTACTTTAAGTTTATTTTTTTAAATTTTACACTATTCTTATATTCATTTTAAAATATTTATTTATTATTTATTTTATTCATATAGTTAAATTTTATCATTAAAATTTTACAAGTGATAAATAATTATTTCCAATTTTTTCTTTTCCTTTTAAAAATTCAAGTTCAATGACAAATAATTTATTGACAACTTTGGCTCCCAAACTTTTAATAAGTTTTTGAATAGCTTCAACTGTTCCTCCTGTAGCAAGAAGATCATCAACAATCACAACTTTTTGATTTGGTTTAATAGAATTTTTCAATATTTCAAGTGTGCTAGTTGCATATTCAAGTTCATATTCAAATGAAATTACTTCACCAGGTAATTTACCTTTTTTTCTTACCATTACAAATGGTTTATTATTTTTAATAGCAAGAGGAACGCCAAATAAAAAACCTCTTGCATCTGGTCCTATAATGACATCAGCATGATTAAGATGTTTTGAAAATTCTTTTATAATATGTTTCATTACATTAGGATTTTTTAATATTGGAGAAATATCTTTAAATATAATTCCTTTTTTAGGAAAATCTTTTACATCATTAATATATTTTTTTATATCATTATTAGTCATATGTAACACCTTTCATATTTTTTAAATGATTTTTAAATCAATTCATACCTTTATTTAAATCTAATTGATTATTTTTAATAATAAATTTTTTATCATTACATAATTTTATAAGGTTTGAATATATTTCTTCTTCTTTTTCAGTTGGAAATAATTTAATTTCTTTTAATTTATTAGGATAATATTTAGAAAGAAGTTTATAGGCATTGTTAAAAAATTCTTGTAAAGGAATAATTTCATGTTTAATTGAACCAATTATTAATAATTTAATTCCAATTAATTGGTTTTCAAATTTTGGTCAAAGAATTCCAGGAGTATCTAAAAGTTTTATTTCATTTAAATTAATTCATTGTTGGCCTTTTGTTATGCCTGGAGTATTTCCGGTTTTAGTAGAATATGATTTCGAAAGAAGATTAATTAAAGTAGATTTACCAGAATTTGGAACTCCAATGACCATTGCTTTAAATCTAGGTTTTAATAAACCTAATTTCAATTCTTTTTTTCTTTTAATTTTTAAAAGTTTTTTTATTTCTAAAAATATTTTTTTTCTATTTTTATTATTAATTAAATTACAAAAAATAATAGAATCATTTTTATTATTAAAATTATTTTTAATTTTATTAATTTTTTTTTCATCTGCTAAATCTAATTTACTAACAACAAATAATCTAGGTTTATTAGGAGCAATTAAATCAAATTCACTATTATATGAAGAAATTGGTGCTCTTGCATCAAGAACAACAATAAATAAATCTATTAATGTTTTTTTTTCTTTAATTTTTTTTAAAGCTTTTGCCATATGACCAGGAAATCATTGAACCATAACCCAATAATTATATTTTAAAATTCTTTAAGTACCAAAAAATATTTTTTAAATATTAAATTTTAATATTTTTTATTAATTAACTGTAAAAT
>CAKNAO010000060.1 GCA_929200685.1 uncultured bacterium
ATTTTATTTCCAATTTATTTTTTATCTTATTATAAAATTAAAGGAAATATTTATTTTATTATTTTTATTTTTATTGCATTTTTATTTTTATTTCTTGAAACAGTTGCAGATTATCAAAAATTTATGCACAAAAAAACAAGTAATAAAATTATTACAACAGGAGTTTGAAAATATTCAAGACATATAAATTATTTTGGAGAAATAAGTTTTTGAACAACAATAGCAATTTTTGTTATGTTAAATAATTTTAATTTATTTAGTCTTATTTCATTAATTGGGCCAATGACAATAATATTGATAATATATAAAGTTTCTGGTCTTCCAATGATTGAAAAATTACAATATGAAAAACATAAAGATGATATTTTATATAAAAAATATATCAAAAATACTCCATGCCTTATTCCTTTCATAGGAAAAAAGGGATTATATAAAAATTTAAAATAATTTTTTATCTTTATAATTTAAATATGAAAAAATCTAATATTAGAAATTTTGCCATAATTGCACATATTGATCATGGTAAATCTACCCTTGCAGATCGAATTTTAGAATTTACTAATACAATTAAAAAAAGAAACTTAAATTCTCAACACATGGACACTATGGACATTGAAAGAGAAAGAGGAATTACAATTAAACTTAATGCTGCTCAAATTAAATACAACAATTATCTTTTTCATTTAATTGATACTCCTGGACATGTTGATTTTACTTATGAAGTTTCACGTTCTTTAGCAGCATGTGAAGGAGCTATTTTACTTGTAGATGCTACTCAGGGCATTGAAGCTCAAACACTTGCAAATGTTTATCTTGCAATAGACAATAATTTAGATATTATTCCAGTAATCAATAAAATTGATCTTCCTTCTGCTGAACCTCAAAAAGTTAAAAAAGAAATTGAAAAAATAATTGGAATTCCAGCTAAAGATGCAATTGAAATATCAGCAAAAACTGGTTATAATTTAGAAAAATTAATGGATAAAATAATTGAAATTATTTCACCTCCAAAAAATGCTGATGATAAAAAACCACTTAAAGCAATTGTTTTTGATTCTTATTATGATACATATAGAGGTGTTATTCTTCTTGTTAGAATCTTTAATGGTCAAATTAAAAATGGTGATATTTTTAAATTTATGAATACTAATAATCAATTTCATGTTACTGAACTTGGAATTAAAAATCCAATTGAAATTAAAAAAGATAAACTTACTTCTGGAGAAGTTGGTTGAATTGCAGCTTCAATTAGAGAATCTAAAGATATTTCAATAGGTGATACAATAACTCTTGTTTCTAATCCAACTGAAAAACCATTTAAAGGATATAAAAAACTTAATCCAGTGGTTTTTACAGGACTTTACTTAGTCGATGGTAAAGATTATATGAACTTAAAAGAAGCACTTTCAAAAATAAAATTATCTGATTCATCAATAGTTTATGAACAAGAAACTTCTTTAGCACTTGGTCATGGATTTAGAGTTGGTTTTTTAGGAATGTTACATATGGAGGTTTTACAAGAAAGACTTGAAAGAGAATTTAATATTAATTTAATTTCAACTACTCCATCAGTTGAATTCATTATTCACAAAATAAATGGAAATAAAGAAACAATATCTAATCCCGCTCTTTTCCCTAGTCCAATTTATATTAAAAAAATTGAAGAACCAATGATTAAAGCCATGATTATTATTCCCAAAGAATATGTTGGATCAATAATGGAACTTTGCCAAAAAAAGAGAGGTAAACAACAAGATTTAATATATATTGATGAAAAAAGAAGAAAACTTATATATAAACTTCCACTTGTTGAAATTATATTTGATTTTTTTGATAAATTAAAATCAATGACTAAAGGTTATGCAACATTTGATTATGAAATAAATGGTTATCAAACTTCAAAATTAGTTAAAGTTGATATATTGCTTAATGGTGATAAAGTTGATGCATTTAGTTTTATTTCACATATTGATATGGTTTCAAAACGTAGTAGAGAATTAGCAATTAAATTAAAAAATGCAATACCAAGACATAATTTTGAAATCCCAATTCAAGCAGTAATAGGTGGTAAAATAATTGCCAGAGAAACAATTAAAGCATTTAGAAAAGATGTTACTGCTAAACTTTATGGTGGTGATCAAACAAGAAAAAATAAACTTCTTAAAAAACAAAAGGCTGGTAAAAAAAGATCTAAAAAATTTGGATCAGTTGAAGTTCCTAAAGAAGCATTTTTATCAATTCTTAAAACAAATATTTCAAATAAATAATTTTATTTTTTATTAGTAGCAAAATAGTAAATAATTAGTAAAAAAATAGTAAAAAAATAGTTTTTTGTTTATAATGAATTTATGGATGTGAAAAATTATACAGATATTCAATATATTCCATTAACAGACTTAAGTTCACTAAGTCAAGAATATATTGAAAAAATAAAAAATTATAGAAATAGTTTTAAAGAATTTATAAAACTTCCAGATTTAAGTTTTGCTTCTTTGACTGAAACACCTAAATTGCTTAAAAAAAGATATTGTAAAAATGTTGAAATTAAAAATTTACTTGATATTGAAGCAGAAGATAATGATTTTATACTTGAAATTGCAAAAACAATTATTAAAGAAAATAAAACTTTTGAAATAAATCAAAAAAAATATGAAATTATTTTAAACAAATATTTAAAAAATAATAAAGATTTAACTATAGTAACTAATTGAATAATTGAAAATATTGAATTATTTATAAATAAAAATGAAAATTCAAAAGATATTTATCGAACTATTCCTGAATTAAATAAAAAAGATCTAAAATTTATAAATAAATTTAGAAATAAAAATTCTTATTATACAATTGATGATTACATCAAATTAAATAATACATCATATGAAACAGCAAGAAGATCATTAAATAAACTAGTAAAACATAATATTTATAAAAAAGAAAAAGTTGGAAAAAAATTTATATATAAAACAACTCAAAAAATATTTAATATAAAAGAAAGAAGTCAATAATGGAAATAAAACCTTTGCATGATAATACAATAGTAATTAAACGTTCTAAATTAGAAACTAAATCAAAAAAAAATAAAAATTCATTAATTTCTCATAGAATAATGAAAATAATTAAAAATGAAAAACTTAAACAAAATTTTTTAATTACAATTTCTTCTTCTTTTATGATTTTTTTAATTATTTATATCATTTTACTTTCAACTATATATAAAGCAAGTTGAGGTGCATACATTTTACCAATTGTTTCAATTTCAATATTTTTATATAAATTATTTAAAACTTTTATTGATAAAAAAAATTTAAAAATTCAAATTGAAAAATATGAACAAGATTTAAAACTTGAAGCTAAATATACTCCAGCATTTTTAAATGATTTTTATATTAATGCTATTAAAAATCAAATAATTCATAATTGAT
The DNA here is from genome assembly GCA_929200685.1 of uncultured bacterium. Taxonomy (GTDB): domain Bacteria; phylum Bacillota_I; class Bacilli_A; order Mycoplasmatales; family Metamycoplasmataceae; genus DT-68. The sequence goes on from CAKNAO010000060.1 coordinate 3,423, forward strand.
TAACATTTACAATTTTATTTTATGGAACAATAATAACATTATTAACTTGAGCATTAAAAAATATTAGTTGATGAATATTTAATTTTAAAAGTTGAATATTATCATTAATAGTAGACCCAGAATTATGAATAAAAATATTTACAATTTCATTAATATTAATTTTTATGTTTCATTTATTATTTGCAATTCAAAGAAATAAAAAGAAACAAGATATTAAAATATATTTTGGTTTAAATTTTCCACCAATTAATAA
>CAKNAO010000061.1 GCA_929200685.1 uncultured bacterium
AAAGTAAAGAAATAAAAAGTTAATTAGAAAATCAAAAAATAAAAAATTTATTAAATATTGAAAAAATAAATGAAATATGAAGTGAAAAATTAGGATCCAATTCTAATAAAATTTTTAAAGTAATGGAAATTTGAAAATTAGAAAAAATAAAAGATTTAATAAAAATTAATAATATATTAAATACTTTAAATTATTAAAAAAACTAATTAAAATTTAAAATATATCAAAGTTGATATATTTTTTATTGTTATAATCTAAACATGTTAATATTAGAAGAATTAAAAAATAGAAACATTTTAAAAAATATAACAAGTAAAGAAAAATTTAATAAATTAAAAGGTCATGAGTCAGTTTACATTGGTTTTGATCCAACAGCAAATTCACTTCATCTTGGAAATTATATTCAAATAACAATTTTAAAAAGATTTAAAAAATTTGGTTTTAAACCAATTGCTGTTTTAGGTGGTGCTACTGGTATGATCGGTGATCCATCTGGAAAATTAGAAGAAAGAAATCTTATTAATGAAGATAAATTGAATAAAAATAAATATTCAATTAAAAAACAATTAGAAAATTTTGGCTTTAAAGTAGTTGATAATTATGATTATTATAAAGATATGAACGTTTTAAGTTTTTTTAGAAATGTTGGTAAAAATTTAAATGTTAATTATATGATTTCAAAAGAAATAATTTCTTCAAGACTTGAAAAAGGTATTTCTTTTACTGAATTTGCTTACCAATTAATTCAGGGTTGAGATTTTAAAAAATTATATGAAAATGAAAATGTTAGAATTCAAATTGGTGGTTCTGATCAATGAGGCAATATTACATCTGGGATTGAAATAATTAGAAAAAATATAGGTGATAAAAATTTAGCAATTGGAATTACAACTAATTTACTTACAACTAATAATGGTAAAAAATTTGGAAAAACAGAAGGAAATGCTTTATGACTTGACAAAAAACTTACAAGTCCATATAAACTTTATCAATATTTAATATCTTCAACTGATAAAGATGTTGAAAAACTTCTTAAATGATTAACATTTTTAAGTATCAATAAAATTAAAGATATAATTTTGAAACATAAAAAAGAACCAACAAAAAATATTGCTCAAAAAATTCTCGCATATGAAGTTATTAAAGATATTCATGGTAAAAAAGAAGCAGAAAAATCAAAATTATTGACAAACATTCTATATGATAAAACTAATTTAAAAAATTTAAGCTTAAATAATTTTTCAATGCTTATAGATTCTATTCCGACATTTAAAAATATTGAAGGAAATATACTTGATGTTTTAATTAAAACAAAATTAGCTATTTCAAAAAGAGAAGGCAAAGAATTTATTAAAAATAAAAGTATTAAAATAAACGGAAATTTTGTTGAAGATGAAAATTATGTTTTAAATTCTTATGGTTATAATGATAAATTTAATTTAATTAAAAAAGGTAAAAAACAAATCATTTTAATTCAAAATAATAAATAATTTTTTTTATTTAAAATATATAATTTACATATGAAAAATATTGATTGAAAAAAACTTGGTGTTGAAGCAATACTAATTACTAATCCTAAAAACATTAGACATTTTACTAATTTAAATGTTTCTTTTGGTTTTGTGATAATAACACCTAAAACAAAAACTTTATTAGTAGATGGAAGATATTATGAAGTTGCCAAAAATTCTTTTAAAACTGGAAAAACTATTTTGTATAAAGGTGATAAAACAATCAAACCACTTTTAAAAGATTTTAAAAAATTAGGATATGAAGCTGATTTTGTAACTGTAAAATTTAAAAATATTTTTGAAAAATGAAATAAAAATCTTGTAGAAATAAATGGCCAAGAATTAAGAATTATAAAAGATGATTTTGCTATTAAAAGTTTGAAAAAGGCAATAAAAATAACTAAAAAAGTTATGAAATGAGCTGCTAAAAAATGTGTTCCAGGAATTACAGAAAAAGAAGTTGCAAGACATATTGTGTTTAAATTAAAAGAAATGGGAAGTGAAGATCTTGATTATCAACCTATTGTTGCTTCTGGACCCAATTCTTCTCTTCCTCATGCTCATCCTTCAGATCGAAAAATGGAAAAAGGAGAAACAGTTATGTTTGATTTTGCTGCTGTTATTAATGGATATACAGCAGATATTACAAGAAATTATGCAGTTGGAAAATTAAAAGATTTAGAAATAATTAAAATTAAAAAAATTGTTAAAAAAAGTCAAATGGCTGGTATTAAAAAAATTAAACCTGGAGTTAAAGGTGCTGAAATAGATGCAATTTGTAGAAAAGTAATTGTTGATGCTGGTTATGGTGATAAATTTATTCATTCAACTGGTCATGGTCTTGGAAGAGATGTTCATGAATTACCTTATGTTAGTAAAAAATCAAAAACACCTTTTAAAAAAGGAAATGTTATAACAATTGAACCTGGAATTTATCTTGAAGGTAGAGGTGGCATTAGAATTGAAGATGATGTTCTTGTAACAAAAAAATCATATAAAATACTTTAATAATTAAAAAAAAAAAAAAAAAAAATTTTTTTTAATTTTTTTTAATAATATTCAACTATTAAAGATTCATTAATTTCTTTATTTAATTCATCTCTTTCTGGTTTTCTTTCAACCACTCCTTTATATAAATTTCTTGATAATCATTGAGCATTTTTTTTAATTTCAATTGCTTCATTAAGTTGTTTATTTTTTTGAAATTTTTCTTTAATTTCAATAATATCACCAATTTTTACATCAATTGAAGGTATATTTGCTTTTTTGCCATTTAGTGTAATGTGATTATGATTAACTATTTGTCTGGCTTGTCTTCTTGTTAAAGCAAAACCTAGTCTATAGACAATATTATCCAATCTAGATTCAAGTTTCATTAAGAAATTTTCACCTGTAACACCTTTAATTTTTTCTGCTTTTTTAAATGTTTTTTTAAATTGTTTTTCAGTCATTCCATACATATATTTAACTTTTTGTTTTTCTGTTAAATGAATTGAATAATCTGAATGTTTTTTCCTTATTCTTCCATGTTGACCTGGGGGATATGTTCTTTGCTTTCCTTTAGCAAATTCTTTTCCATTTTCAAGAATTGAAAAACCAAATCTTCTTGATTTTTTAAATGTTGGACCTGTATATCTGGCCATAAGTTTCCTCCTTGACATATATTTGAAGGGTAATATTCTAAATATATATTTAAACTCAAATGTTTTCAACATTTAGCAAGTTTACTCACAATCTTTTAACATAGTTTAAAATTTATATTTATATACTACAGCTATATCTATGCCAATACATTTTAACATAATTAATTTATAATTTCAATATGTCTAATTCAAAAATTATTTTTATGATTTTAATATTAATAGCAATTATTTTTTTAATTATTACTATTTTTTTATTTATTTCTTATTATAGAAATTCTAAAATAGTTAAAAAAACTAAATATATTCAAAAAAATATTGATTCAGAAAAACTTGAAAGAATGAATATAATTATTAAAGAAATTAAAATGATTGCTTTAAAAAAAGATAAATGAAAACAACTTGAAAATGATTTAATTAAAATTTATAATAAAATTGATAATATTATTAAAGACATTAAAAAAGTTTTTAATCCTTTATTAG
>CAKNAO010000062.1 GCA_929200685.1 uncultured bacterium
TTATTATAGGACTATAACTTTTGAATTTTTCTTTTTTTTTTTTTTTTTGAAATAAAGAGTATAAATCAATCTAATTTTTCATTTATTATTAGTAAAAAATCTAGTAATTTTAATTTAATTTTTTATTATTTAAAAAATGATTTTAATACTTGTAATAATAAAATTAAAAACATGAAAATCTCTATTTATTTTAAATATTGCTTTAGTTACATTTTTATAAAAACATTTTAATTTATTGTCTTTAACTTTTTAAACTCATAATATTGAAATATATTATATTTTTCCAATATTTGTTTTAAGTTCAAAACCTAGATGTTTTTTTCAACTTAAACAAACTTAAGAATCTCAAATTTTCTTCTACCTTCATTATTTAATTTTTTTATTTTTTTAGAATTTTTAATTTTAACAACTTTACTAGAAATGGATGTATTTTCAAAAAAATTTTTATGAATAGTATAAATATTTATTTTTCTATCAACTTAATTCTTGAAATTTTTTTAATAAAAAAATTAAACACTAAATAATAATAAAATAAAAATAATTATCAAAAATTTTGATAATTAAAAAAGATTTTTTATGAATTAATGTTTCATCATATTTTTTAAAAAGATTTTTTTATTAATTTTATTTAATATTTATTTTTTTAATATTTTTATTTAATAAACTATTTTTAAATAATTAAATTTTAACATTTAAATGATAATCTTGATTTTCTTTAATTTTTAACTGCCACTTTCTTGATTTAAATTTAAAGTAAGTTCATTTTCACCAACAACAATTATATATTGAGTTGGTGGTTGACCATGAATAGCAACTGAAGTCACTTCCCTTAAACCTACTTTTTTAACTATTAAATAAGAATCACCACTTGAAATAGTTTCAATATCATTTACAAGTTTTAATTTAATAGCTTCTAAAATACTATCATCATTATCATAAGTAGTTTTTGGTAATATAAGATTTAAATTATCTCCAGTTTTCAAATAAGTTTTAATAGCATTAATTTTTGTTTTTTCTGATTCAGTAAATTGATCTTGATTTAAATTAAATGTTCATTTTTTATTTTGAAATTCAACTCCAAATTTAAAATTTTGTGTTCCTTCAACAAAAATTCCGTTTCTTGGATCATAAATATGAGTTGATCTATAAAATAAATATTGTAAACCTTGTGCTCTAATATTTGGATCTTCATTATTAATATTTTTAAAAAGTTTTGATTTAACAGCATCTAGAACATCTTCAGTACGTTCATATCTTTTTTTTGGTATAGTAATATTTAAATTATTACTAATTTCTAAATATTTTTTAATTTCATTAATTCTTTCTTCTTGATTATATTTTTCTTTTTTTAATTTAAAACTATATTCATATTCACCAATAGTAATTTTATATATAGTATAATCTTCATCAAAAGTAGCAATTGAAGTAATATCTTCTTCACCAACTTTTTTAATAACTAAATTTATAATATCAAAGTCATTATATGCACTGTCAAGATCTCGTCCAATAATATCTATAATTTTTTCTAAAATGTCGTCATCATTACTAATGTTATAATCTTTAGAAATTATAAAATTTAAATTATTTTCAGTATTTAAAATATCAATGTGTTCTTTAATTTTTTGAATTTGTTCTTGTTTATTATAAAGATCTTGTTTTATTATAAGTTCAAATCCATCTTCACCAACACTATATTCACCAACAATAATTTTATAAGAAGGGGCATCTCTATGTGATGTAGGAATTGAAACTGAAATATCAAAATCTTCTTCACCAGGTTTTTTAATAATTAAATAAGAATCATCATTAGAAATACCTTCAATTTCATTTACAAGAATTTTTCTAATAGCATTTAAAATATCATCATCATTTGCATAATCTTTTTTAGGTAAAGAAAAAAAATTTGATGATGGATGTTTAAAATGTTTTTTAATAATATTAATTTTTAATATTTCTTCTTTAGTAAATTGACTTTGTTTTAATCTTAAAGTAGAGATTTCTCCACCAACAGAAATTTCATATGAAGTTACTTCTGTTCCTTCATTACTTTTAACTTCAACAACTTCAGGTGAAGATTCTTTTTTAGTAACTAAATCATAATCTCTAGTTGTAAACTCATTAACTTTTGAAGCAAATTCTTCTTTAATAGCATTTAAAATATCATTATCATTATCATAATTATCTTTTGGCAATATAAAATTATCTGTATTCATATTGCCTAAATAAGTTTTAATAGCATTAATTTTTTGTTCTATAGTAAATTCATCTTGATTTAAGTTTAAAGTAAATTCATGTTCATTACCAATTTGAATTTTATATGGTGTTGATGTTTGACCATAAGGAGCAATAGAAAGTATTAATGCACTTTCATCAAGAACATCAATTAAATTGTAATAATTTGGTTTGATATTTTTTAAAACATTACTCAAAAGTGTTCATTTAAGATCATTTTTTAATTTTTCATAACCTAAATCTCTATATCTTTTTTTTGGTAATATAAGATTTAAATTATTTTCATTTTCTAAATATTTTTTAATAACATTAATTATTGTTTTTTCTTCTTCAGAAAATTGTTCTTCAAATAAATTTAAAACAAAATCTTCTTCATTAATAGTAATAATATATTCATTATTAAAAGATCCTTCTCCTCCATAGGAAGGAATATTATAAACAGTTGCTGAATTAATTTTTTTATTAATTAAATGAAAATCATCATTTGTAATTTGATTAATGTTATTAACAAGTTTTATTTTAATAGCTTTTAAAATAGAATCATCAGTACCATAATGAGTTTTAGGTAATCTAAAATGTGAAAGATCTAAATTTCTTAAATAATTTTTAACAGCATTATTCTTTTCTTTTTTATTAAATTGATCTTGTTTTAATTTTAAAATAAAGTTTTTTTCACCAACAATAATTTCATATAAAGTTGGTGTTGGTGAATCATGAGTAACGACTTTGGTTACTAAAGTTGAACCTTTTTTAACTATTAAATAAGAATCATAATCTATAATATCATCAATATTTCTTATAAGTTTTATTTTAATAGCATTTAAAATATCATTATCATTATTATAAGTGGTTTTTGGTAATATAAAATTGAAATTATCTAAATTTTCTAAATAAGTTTTAATAGAATCATTTTTTTCTTCTTCACTAAATTTATCTTTTCATAAAAATAATTTAAATTTATGTTGATTACCGACCAGAATTTTATATGAAGTTGTTATTTCATCATGATTAGCAATTTGAGTTATTTCAATATTATCATATGATTTTATTAAATAAGAATCTTCAATTTTAATTTCATTATCATTAATTTCATGAATTATTCTTAATCAAATAGCATTTAAAATTTGAATATTAGAATTATATGTTTTTTTTGGTATTACAAAAACTAAAATATTTCGTTTTTTTAAATAGTCTTTAATTTTTTGAATTTTTATTTTTTCTTGTTCAGAAAATTCTTCTTGATTTAAATTTAAAGTAAATTTATGTTCACCAACAACAATTATATATTGAGTTGATGGTTGATTATGAATAGCAACT
>CAKNAO010000063.1 GCA_929200685.1 uncultured bacterium
TTATTTGACATTATAAATCATTTATAAATACTTTGTTTTTCAATTAAAGTTTTATTATTTAATTTTTTTCTAATTTTATTTCTTTCAAAAATATCTTCCAAATTTGTTGAATCCTCTACATATGGAATATTTTTTTTATTAACAATTTTAAAAATATCTTTTTTTCAAAATAAATCAATATAAGGTCTTTCTATTTTCATTTCATTAATAATGTTTTTTTTCTTAATTCCAAAATATCTTGGATTTCTATTGCTGTTTATTTGCATTAAAGCTGTTTCAATAAAATCATCTTTATGATGAGCCATTAAAATTTTTTTACAATTATATTTATCATAAATTTTTTTAAAAAAATCATATCTTATTTTTCTTGCTCAAGATTGAAAATTACCTTTTGAAGAATTTTGAACACTTAAAACTTCTATTAGTAAATTATATTTTTTGCAAAAATCTCTAACAATTTTTTCATCTTTATTAGAATTTTTTCTTTTATTATAATTAATATGACAAACAACAATTTTTTTGTTTTTTTTATATTGATCTAACAAAAACATTGAATCAGGTCCACCACTAATAGCTAATAATTTCATATAAAAATTATAAATAAAAAAATAATTCAAATAAAAATGATTATTTTTTTAAAAATTAAAAAATTATTTATAATAAATTAAAATTATTGGCAGCTTTTATAGCTCCTTTATCAATAAAATCTTCAATTGCATTTATTAAATTTTCTTTAATATTATTAAGTTTATAAATTTGAAATGGAGTAAAATTTCCAAGAACATAATTTGTTGGATTATTTTTTGCTCTTCCAATTCCGACTTTAAGTCTGGGAATGTTGTTAGTATTAAATTTATGTAAAATGTCTTTCATTCCGTTTTGACCACCAAAAGAACCAGAAAGTTTAATTTTTGCTTTCCCAATAGGAATATTCATATCATCAAAAATTATTAATATATTTTCAAGTGGAATTTTATAATATTTTGCTATTGGATAAACAAATTCTCCAGAAGCATTCATAAATGTTTCTGGTTTTGCAATAATATATTCTTTACATTTATAAAATCTTCCAGTATATTTCTTTTTTTTAAGTTTAATGTTATGTTTGTGTATAAAAGCATCAACAACTTTAAAGCCAATGTTGTGTCTTGTTGATTGATATTCTTTTCCTGGGTTTCCAAGACCTACTATTAATTTCATAAATAATTTATAAATAAAAAACTAAATAATTTTATATTACAATTCTTTAAGTTTTTTTTCAAGAACTTCTTTTGGAAGAAAACCTGAAAATTTTTCCACAATTTTTCCATCTTTATAAATAAAAGTTGTTGGAACTGAATGAACATCTATAGATTCTACATAAGATTTATTTTGATCTCAATCAACTTTTAAAATTTGAATATCATCTTTTTTTGCAATTTCTTCAAGAACTGGAGCAAACATTTTACATGGACCACATCAATCTGCATAAACATTCAATAAAGCAATTCCTTCTTTTTTTAATTTTGTTTCAACTTCTAAACCTTTAATTAATTCTAATGACATAATTTCTCCTTTAGTATGCTCTAGCAAATAAAACTAATCTTTTAGTTTTTTTATTAGTAAAAAAACATTTTTTATTTTTTTGAATTTTAAATTCAAACGGAATACATCGAGCAGTTGCACCTGTTTCTTTTTGAATTTTTTCTTCATCTTGAGCATTTCCTATAAAAGGAACAAGAACAAATTTTTTGTTATTAATATGATTTTTAAATTCATCATAACTTGTAACTTTTACTATATTATTATAAGTCATTTTTTTAGCTTTTTCATATAAGTTTTTTTGAATATCTAAAAGTATTTTTTTAACTTCTTTTTTAATATCATAAATATTAATTTGTTTTTTTTCTAATGTATCACGCCTAATAAGAGTTATTAAGTTTTCTTTTAAATCTCTTGGACCAACTTCAATTCTTAATGGTGTTCCTTGAATTTCTGAGTTACTTGCTTTAAAACCAACTCCTTTATTTGAAACATCAATTCTTACTCTAAAACTTCTTGAAAGAATTTTATACATTTTTTTACTTTCTTTTTCAACTTCAACATTTTTTTTAGAAAATAAAGGTAAAATATCAATTTGATTTGGGGCAATTTTAGGAGGTATAATAATTCCTCTATTATCAGAATGAGACATTATAATTGCTCCTATTAATCTTGTTGAAACACCTCATGATGTTTGAAATGCATATTCTTTTTGATTGTTTTTATTTGTAAATTGAATATTAAATGCTTTAGAAAAATTTTGTCCTAAATAATGTGATGTTCCACTTTGAAGAGCCTTACCATCTTTCATCATTGCTTCAACTGTATATGTAGAAACTGCACCTGCAAATTTTTCTTTTGAAGTTTTTTTTCCAACAATAACAGGAATAGCAAGATAATTTTTTAAAAATTTAGCATACAATTTAATTATTTTTCTAGTAAATTTTCTAGCCTCAATTGCACTTGAATGAACAGTATGTCCTTCTTGTCATAAAAATTCTCTATTTCTTAAAAATGGATTGGTTGTTTTTTCTCATCTAACAATATTAGCTCATTGATTATATAAAATGGGTAAATCATTATGTGATCTAACAGATGAAGAAAATAATTCTCCAAATAAAGATTCTGATGTTGGTCTAATAGCAAATTCTTCTTCTAATTTTTTATTACCAGTTTTAGTAATTATTGCAAGTTCTGGTGCAAAACCTTTAATATGTTTTTTTTCTTTTTCAATAAAAGACATTGGTATCATTAAAGGAAGGTAAACGTTTTGAACATTAATTTTTTTTAAAATTTTATTTAATTTAATTTGAATATTTTCTCAAATTCCATAAGAAATTGGTTTAAATATCATTGATCCTTTTGTTTGACCATAATGAATTAAATCACCTTGCTTAATAACATCTTGATATCATTTGGGAAAATTATTTTCAAGTGGTGTAATTTTATCTAATTTTTTCATATTTGAATTATACAAAACAAACAAAAAAACTTGAAAAGTTTATTTAAATATCAAAAAAATATATTTTTTAACTAAAATGATAAGAAAATATTAAACCAATTTTTTTACAATTTGTTTTATTGATGTTCTTTGGAGGATCTTCATAAATTAATTTAATATTTAAACTTGATGCAATAAATTTAATTGTCATTAATAAAATTAATATTTTTTCTTTATTTTTATCAAAATTTTTTCAAACTAATCTTTCAATAATGATAAATTTTGGTTTTAATTTTTTAATATAAATAGCAATTTTATTATTATAAGAAGAAATTTTAAAAGCAAATAAAAATTTTTTTTCTTGTAATTTAAAAATAATTGGATAAATATTTTTAAAACCATTTAATTGTTTAGAATTTATTATATAAATTATTTTTTTATTTGTTAGTTTATCAAAATTTTTTAAAAGTCAATTAACATTTATATCT
>CAKNAO010000064.1 GCA_929200685.1 uncultured bacterium
ATTAAAGAATATTTAAAAATTCCAATTAATTTAAATATTATATTACCAAAAGATACAAATTCTGATTATGATGAAGATTCTAAAATTTTAACTGCTATTAGAAAAAAACTTGAAATTTTAAAACCACTTGATTTTAGTAAAAATTATTTTGATAATTTAATAAATAAAAAACAACCTTCAACTCCAAATACTGAAGTTGCTACTCATGATGCATCAAGACCAACTTCATATGAAATTACTATTGATGATGAAAACTTTGTTTTAAAATTAAAACAAAATCAATATACTAGTGAAGAAGAAAAAAACACAATCATTAATTCAATTAAAACTTATTTAGAAAATGAAGATAATTTAGATATTATATTACCAAAAGATACAGATTCTGATTATGATGAAGATTCTAAAATTTTAACTGCTATTAGAAAAAAACTTAAAATTTTAAAACCATTTAATTTTAGTAAAAATGATTTTAATAATTTAATAACTAAAAAAAGAAATTCAACTGAATTAAATTCAATTGCTAGCCACATTGAAGAAGCAACATTATATGAAATTACTATTGATGGAGAACATTCTACTTTAAAATTAAAACAAGATCAATTTACTAAAGAAGAAAAAACTAAAATTAATTTTATTAAAATATATTTGGAAAATTTAAATGATTTCAATCTTATATTACCTAAAACTAGTTATGATGATGATAATAACATTTTAGAAGCTATTAAAAGAAAACTTATAAAAGATATTGATATTATTACAAATGTTGATTCTTATTTAATAGTTAAAACACAATATTCAGAAGAAATTCTTAATGTTTTAGCTCATGATTCACCAACATCAACTAAATATGAAATTACTATTGGTGAACACTTTTTTACTTTAAACTTAAAACAAGATCAATTTACTAAAGAAGAAAATTTTAAAAAGCACTTTAATACTATAGGAAAAACTCTAGGTCTTCAATTACCTAAAACAGATTACAATTCTGATGCTCAAATTTTAGCAGCTATTAGAAAAAAAATTATTAAAATTACTAATGGTTTTAATTTTGATGATGGTAATTTAATTACTAAAAAAGAACGTTCAGATGAAGTTACTTCAGTTGAAGCATTTTCTTCTAGAAGACCCACATCTTATGAAATTACTTTTAATGGAGAGAATTTTAATCTTTTATTAAAACAAGAACAATTTACTAATGAACAAAAAATAAAAAATAACATTATTAAAACATATTTAGAAAATCGAGATAATTTAAATTTTGTTTTACCAAAAAAAGATTATAATAGTAGTAATGAAATTCTTGTTGCTATAAGAAAATTATTAGTAACTAAAGTTACTAATTTTGAAAATGAAGATTCTTCTTTAATTGATGAAAATAATGAAGATGAGATTGTTTCTATACCAGAATATGATGAAAATGGAATTGAATATATAATTTTTGTTGGTGAAGATGAATTTACTTTAAACTTAAAACAAGATCAATTTACTAAAGAAGAAAATTTTAAAAAGCACTTTAATACTATAGGAAAAACTCTAGGTCTTCAATTACCTAAAACAGATTACAATTCTGATGCTCAAATTTTAGCAGCTATTAGAAAAAAAATTATTAAAATTACTAATGGTTTTAATTTTGATGATGGTAATTTAATTACTAAAAAAGAACGTTCAAATGAAGTTGTTTCAGTTGAAGTATTTTCTTCTAGAAGACCTACATCTTATGAGATTACTTTTAATGGAGAGAACTTTAATCTTTTATTAAAGCAAGAACAATTTACTAAAGAACAAAAAATAAAAAATAACATTATTCAAACATATTTAGAAAATCCAGATAATTTAAATTTTGCTTTACCAAAAAAAGATTATAGTAATAATAATGAAATTCTTGTTGCTATAAGAAAATTATTAGTAAATCAAATTACTAATTTTGAAAATGAAGATTCTGATTTAATTGATGAAAACAATGAAGATGAGATTATTTCTATACCAGAATATGATGGAGGCAGAATAGAATATATAATTTTTGTTGGTGGAAAGAATTTTACATTAAATTTAAATAAACAACAATTTACTGAAGAAGAATGGGATATAAAATTAAGTGTTTTTATTATTAAACAATATTTATCAACTCCAAAAAATTTAAATATTTTATTTGAAAAAGAAAATTCTTACAATAATGATGCAGAAATTCTTAATGGTATTAGATCATTTATTTTTAAAGAAGCTTTATTGAAAACAACTAGAAATCAATATTTTTTAATTAATAAAAAAGAAGGTTCAAAAATAGTAAATTCTATTTCTACTCAAGATGAAGAAGCAACTTTATATGAAATTACAATTGATGGACAACATTTTACATTAAAATTAAATCAAAAAAATTAATCAAAAAAATAGTCAATTAATTCTTACAACCTATAATTACAACTATTTTTGAAAATAATATCATTAATAAATTAGATTCTTTTGTTTGTTATAACAATAAATTTATTAATATTTTAGAATTAAAAGAAATAATTAAAAAAACTGAAGATTAATCAAATATTTTTAAAAATAAAAATTATTTTTTAAATATTTTGTTTAGAAAAAATATTTATTCAATTATAAATTTATTGGAAAAAATTAAAAATTCAAAATAATATGAATAAAAAAAGATATGAATTAAAAAAATTATTGATAGATTATGAGAGATGTTTTAATATTGTGGTGTTGAAAATTTTAAAGAGTATTTTAATACTATAGAAGGAGTTTTAAGTCTTGAATTACCTAAAACAAATTATAATTTTGATACATATTTTAGCAACTATTAGAAAAAAATCAAAATTATTAATGGCTTTAATATTAATGATGGTAATTTAATTGCTAAAAATAATGATTTAGATGAAGTATTTTTTCTATGGAAACAACATATTATGAAATTATTTTTAATGGAGAGAATTTTAATGTTTTATTAAAACAAGAAAAATTTACTAAAAATAAGGTTTAAGTATAATAATCTTAATTACAAAAAGAAATGAAAAATCTACTAAATATAAAATTATAGTTAATGGAAAACATTTTACATTAAAATTGAATGAATAATAGCAATAATAGAAATAGGAAGAATTGTAGTAATTACTATCACTTTATATAATTAATAAATAAAAATTATTAAATAATAGTTCAAAAAATAAAAAGTTTTTTAAAAAATATGATGAAATATTAAATTTTTAATTTACAAAAAAATCTTTTTTATTAATTATCAAAATTTTTGATAATTTTTTTTGAAAAATTTTTTGAACATACACTTATTTTTAATGAAATTATTAAGATTAAAAATTCTAAAAAAATAAAAAATTAAATGATGAAGATAGAAGAAAATTTGGGGTTTTTAAATTTACTTGATTTGAAAAAATACAATATATTTT
>CAKNAO010000065.1 GCA_929200685.1 uncultured bacterium
TGAAGTAAATGAAGTTGCTGCTCATGGTCAAGCATCAACTCAATATGAAATTTCTGTTGGTGAACATGAATTTACTTTAAACTTAAATCAAGAAGAGTTTTCTGAAGAAGAAAAAATTATTAATATTATTAAAAAATATTTAGAAAATGTAGGTAATTTAAATCTTGCATTGCCAAAAACTACTTATGATAATGATGTTAGTATTTTAGAAGCTATTAAAGTAAAACTTGTAAATGATATTAATGATATTTCAAGTAGTGATTCACATTTAATAATTAAAAAAGTAGGTTCAAGTGAAGTAAATGAAGTTACTACTCATGGTCAAGCACCAACTCAATATATAATTACTATTGATGGAGAAGATTTTACTTTAAAATTAAATCAAGAAGAGTTTTCTGAAGAAGAAAAAGATAAAATCAAAATCATTAAAAAATATTTAGAAACTCCAAGTAATTTAAATCTTATATTACCAAAAACTAATCATAGTGGTGATGTTGAAATTCTTGATGCTATTAAATTAAAACTTGTAAATGATATTGAAGGTATTTCAAGTGATGATTCTTATTTAATAATTAAAAAAATTGGTTCAAGTGTAGTAAATTCAATTGCTTTTTATAATGAAAAAGCAACCCCATATGAAATTACTATTGGTAAACATGAATTTACTTTAAACTTAAATAAAGAAAAATATACTCTTCTAGAAAAAAAATGAATAATTAGAATACATTTAATAAAAAACACAAACATAATTATATTACCAAAAACTAATTATGATTCCGATGATAGTATTTTAGAAGCTATTAAATTAAAACTTGTAAATGATATTAAAGGTATTTCAAGTAGTGATTCTCATTTAATAATTAAAAAAGAAGATTCAAGTATAGTAAATGAAGTTGCTGCTCATGATGTAGCAAACCTAACTCAATATATAATTACTTTTGATAAAAGTGTTTTTGTCTTAAACTTACATCAAGAAGAGTTTTCTAAAGAAGAAAAAATGGATAAAATTAAAACATATTTAGAAACTCCAAATAATTTAAATCTTGCATTACCAAAAACTACTTATGATAATGATGATAGTATTTTAAATGCTATTAAAATAAAACTTGTAAATAATATTGAAGGTATTTCAAATAGTGATTCTCATTTAATAATTAAAAAAGTTGGTTCAATTGAAGTAACTTTAGTTGCTACTCATAGTGAGGCGCCAACTCAATATATAATTACTATTGATGGAAAAGATTTTGTTTTAAACTTAAATCAAGAAGATTTTTCTAAAGAGGAAAAAATTGATAAAATTAAAACATATTTAGAAACTCCAAATAATTTAAATCTTGCATTACCAAAAACTACTTATGATAATGATGATAGTATTTTAAATGCTATTAAAATAAAACTTGTAAATAATATTGAAGGTATTTCAAATAGTGATTCTCATTTAATAATTAAAAAAGAAGGTTCAAATGAAGTAAATTCAATTGCTACTCATGATGAAGCACCAACTCAATATATAATTACTATTGATGGAAAAGATTTTGCTTTAAACTTAAATCAAGAAGAATTTTCTAAAGAAGAAAAAAGAGATCATATTTATAGATGAATTGACCGAAAATCTAATCAAGATTTATTAAGAATTTCATTACCAAAAACTAATTATAATAGTGATGCTCAAATTCTTGCAGCAATTTGAAAAAAACTTGGTGAAATTATTCCAAAAATTAATGAAAATGATGTTAAACTTATAATTAAAAAAGATGACATTTTTCCATGAGGAAAACCAGTTAAATCAGTAGCAACTCATAGTGAAGAACCAACTTCTTATAGAATTAGAATTCAAGTAAAAGAAGTAACTTCTTATGGATATGAATTAAAACTAAATCAAGAAGAATAAAATAAATAATAAAAATTAACAATATTAAAAAATAATTATAAATTTTTAAAATTTATAAAAAACAACAAAAATATTTATCTTTAAATTTTATTTGCTAATTCAGCAAGTGTTTTGACTAAAACTCCTGTTGAAACACCATTAACACTTGCAGTTCCAGCAATATCAAAATGAATATAAGGAATGTTTTCAGTAAATTCTTTTAAAAAACCTGCAGCTGAAGAAGATGAACCACCATATCCAGAATAATTTGTATTGAATAAATCAGCAATTTTACTTTTTTTCATTCCATCAATAAATTTATCATTAAATGGCATTCTTCATAAACATTCACCTTTTAATTTGGCAACATCATTAACTAAATCTCAATCTTTTTTAGAAGTAGTTCATGTCCCTGTATAAGCAGCTCCAAGTGCTACAACTATTGCTCCTGTTAAAGTTGCTACATCAACAATTTTTGTAGCTTTTAATTTTCTAATTGAATATGTAATCGCATCTGCAAGAATTAATCTTCCTTCAGCATCAGTATTATTAATTTCAACAGTTTTTCCACTCATTGAAGTTTGAACAGAATCTACAGTTTGAGCCTTTGTTCCAATCATATTATCAGTCAAAGGCATTACAATTGAAACATTTACTTTTGGTTTATTATTAATTATGATTTTCATAGCACCAGCAACAATTGCAGTACCTGACATGTCATATTTCATACCTTTAATATGAAGTGAAGGTTTAAGTGAATATCCTCCTGAATCAAACATTATACCTTTACCAATGTAAACTATTTTTTCTTTTGATTTTGGGTTACCTTTGTATTCAACAACAACAATTCTTGGTTCATACTCTGAACCTCTATTAACTCCAAGTAAAAGACCCATTTTTAATTTTTTAATTTCATCTTTTTTTAAAACTTTAACATCAACATTTTTAAAATTAGAAAATTCATTTTTAAGTTTTTTTGCATATTCTATAGAATTTAAAATGTTAGGCGGCATTGTTTGAAGTGATCTAACTCAATTTCTAACTTTTGTTTCATTTTTTGAAATATTAAATTGGTTTTTACCGTTTTTAGTTAAATTAACTAAAGTAATATTTTTAAATTTTGGTTTTTTTGAAGTTTTTAAGTTGTAAACTTCACCATGTTTTAAAATATATGATTCAGTAATTTCTCTTACAATTATTTTTTCTGATAATTTTTTATTGATAAAAGTTGAAACATCAACTTGATAATCTCTCTTTAAATTTACAATAATATTAGAAGTTTTTTTAAAAAGATTAATATCTAATTTTTCTTTTTTTCCCAAATAAATAAAAGCTTTATTCTTATCTAAAAACTCAGTAATAATATTTTTTGATTTAATAATATTTTTATTAATATTTTCTGAATCAAAAATAGCTTCTAAAACAATATTTTTTTTATCTATATTTTTTTCTTCAATCATTTTTTTCCTTTCAATTAATTTTAATTAATTATATTTTACAATTATAATG
>CAKNAO010000066.1 GCA_929200685.1 uncultured bacterium
TTATATTACCAAAAACTACTTATAGTAATAATGATGATATTTTAAATGCTATTAAGTTAAAAATTGAAAATGATATTGAAGATATTTCAAATAGTGATTCTTATTTAATAGTTAAAAAAGATTCAAATATGGTAAATGAAGTTGTTGCTCATGATGCACCAATACCAACTTCATATGAAATTACTGTTGGTGAACATGAATTTACTTTAAAATTAAAACAAGATCAATTTACAAAAGAGGAAAAAGCAAAAAATAATACTATTCAAATATGACTAAGAAGTTTGGTTAATTGAAATCTTATATTACCAAAAACTAATTATGATAATGATAATAGTATTTTAGAAGCTATTAAATTAAAACTTGTAAATGATATTAATGGCATTAAAACTAGTGATTTTCATTTAATAGTTAAAAAAGTAGATTCAAATGCGATAACTTCAGTTGCTACTCATGGTGAGGCATCAACTCAATATGAAATTTCTATTGGTGAACATGATTTTATTTTAAATTTAAATCAAGAAGAATTTTCTTCAGAAGAAAAAGATAAAATCAAAACAATTAAAACACATTTAGAAACTTTAGATAATTTAAATCTTATATTACCAAAAACTACTTATAGTAATAATGATGATATTTTAAATGCTATTAAGTTAAAAATTGAAAATGATATTGAAGATATTTCAAATAGTGATTCTTATTTAATAGTTAAAAAAGATTCAAATATGGTAAATGAAGTTGTTGCTCATGATGCACCAATACCAACTTCATATGAAATTACTGTTGGTAAACATAAATTTATTTTAAAATTAAAACAAGATCAATTTACTATAAATGAAAAAATTGATGCTATTAAAGTTTATTTGAAAAGTTTTAATTTAAATATCATAATACCTAAAACTACTTATAACAACAAAAATGATGTTCTAGAAGCAATTAGATTAAAACTTATAAACAATATTGAAGAAATTACAAATAGTGACTCTTATTTAATTTATTTTTCTATTCCTGATATTAATTTTAGAGAAATTCCTCCTTATAATGAAGTAGGAGTTGAATATTTAATAACTATTCATAATAATTCTTCAAATTTTTCTTTAAATTTAAATCAAGATCAATTTACTAAACAAGAAAAAATTGAAAAAATTAAAACTTATTTAGAAACTCCAAATAATTTAAATCTTATATTACCAAAAACTACTTATGGTAATGATAATAGTATTTTAGAAGCTATTAAAGTAAAACTTGTAGATGATATTGAAGGAATTTCAAGTAGTGATTCTAATTTAATAAATAAAAAAGAAGGTTCAAACCCAATAATTGAAGTTGTGGCCCATAATGCAGAAACACAAACTCAATATATAATTACTATTGGTGGGAAAGACTTTACTTTAAAATTAAAACAAGATGAATTTACTATAGAGCAAAAAGCTAAGATCAATATCATTAATGAATATTTAAAAAATCTTTATGATGCATATGATGGATATTTTGTTTTCTTACCAAAAACAATTTATAACACTGATAATGAAATTCTTGCTGCTATTAGAAAAAGACTAACCGTCAATATTAAAGGCATCAATGAATTAAATGCAAATAATTTGATTAATAAAAAAGAATCTTCAAAAAAAGTAACTTCAGTTGCTATTCATGGTGAAACATCAACTCCATATGAAATTACTATTGGTGAATATGAATTTATTTTAAGTCTAAATCAAGATAAAAATACTGAAGAAGAAAAAAATGAAATTATAAAACAAGTTTCTATATATTTAAAAAATGAAAAAAATAGATATATTAAAATACAAAAATATTCTCCAATTAGTGACATTTTATATTATATTAGAGAACATATTATTAAAAATGTTACTATTTTTGCTCGTACTTCATTTAATTTAATTTCTAAAAAAGAAGATTTCCAAGAAAGTGATGATATAGCAAAATGAAATGAAGAAGCAACATTATACATAATTACTATTGGTGATGAAGATTTTACTTTCAAAATAAATAAAGAAAAATATAGTGATGATGAAAAAATAGAAATTATTAATTTAATTAAAACTTATTTAGAAAATCAAGATAATTTAAATATTATATTACCAAAAGTTGAAGCTTCTAATTATGATCAAGATGATAAAATTTTAATAGCAATTAAAAAGGCAATTATTGATAAAATTCAAGAATTTAATGATTATTCAGATAATTTTATTACTAAAAAAAGTGGTGAAGCTGATATTACTTCAGTTTCTAACCATGGTGCAATACCAACACCATACAAAATTACTGTTGGTGAAAAAGATTTTACTTTAAAATTAAATCAAAATCAATTTACTAAAGAAGAGAAATAAAAATTAAAAAAATTAAAGCATATTTAGAAACTATAAGATTGAAAAATGTTTTAAATGATTATTCTATAGATTTACCAAAAACTATTTATAATAGTGATAAGTAAACTTTAAATGCTATTAAAAAAATTATAAATAATACTAATGGTGTTGAAAGTATTGATTCTCATTTAATTTTTAAAAAGAAAATGGTAATGTTCTTAATCAAGTTAATAAATATAATGATAGTAAGTTTGATATATGATATTATTGTTGATAAAAAAACTTTAGATTGTTTTTTACTTTGAAAAATAATTTAATTAAAAAGAAAAAATTAATAAAATTGAATAATATATTTCTAAAGAATATGTTTCTTTATTATCAAATGATGGTAGTTCACTTCCATTTGATAGCGGAACATTATAAACACCAAAAAGAAGTTATAATAATCATAATGATGTTTTTAATGTTATTAATAAGAAAAATTTCAAAGATATTAATAAAGAATATTTAAATTTTAAAACACAAAATTTGAATCATATTTTTCAAAACAAGAAAAAAATAATTGAAATACAACTCCAAAAATTCCTAAAGAAAATCAAGATGCAACCTATTTGTATTTAATTTCTTTTTAAAATAGATATTTATTAATAATAATTCAATTGTAATAAGTATAAATTATTATTTAAATTTTAAAATTTAATTTGATTTAAAAAGATATTAAAAAACAAAATATATTTTAATATTATGGATTTAAGAAATTAAAAATAATAAAAAAAATAAAATAATTGATTGTTTAGTTGAAAAATTTTTGAAATTAATAAATAAAACTTTAAAAAGTTAAATAGTTTTTAAAATAACAAAAAAAATATCATACTTATTAATGATATTTTTAATACTATTAAAAAATAAAAAAACAACATAATTCTAATAAATTTAAAATTTTTTAAATCCAATTTATCAAAAAAAAAAAAAAAAAAAAAATTTTAT
>CAKNAO010000067.1 GCA_929200685.1 uncultured bacterium
AATATTAATTTTTAAAATAATTAAAATATTTTGTTTATAAATTAAAATTTAAAAATTATTTTTTAAATATCTTGTTTTAATTTTAAAGTAAAGTCTTTTCCATCGATAGTAATTTCATATGAATTTGCTTCTTGACTATGAGAAGCAACAAAATTTACTTTACTTGAATCTTGTTTTTTTGTAATTAAGTTAGTATGATGATTTTTGAGATTGAAAACATTAAAAATTAGTTTTGTTTTAATGGCTTCTAAAATTTGATCATCATTATTATAGTTAGTTTTTGGTAATATAAGATTTAAATTATCTTCATTTTCTAAGTGTGTTTTAAAATTATTAATAATTTTTTCTTCTTTAGTAAATTCATCTTGATTTAAGTTTAAAATAAAATCACGTTCACCAATAGTAATTATATATTGAGTTGATGTTTCACCATGAGTAGCAACTGAAGTTACTAAAACTGAACCTACTTTTTTAATTATTAAATGAGAATCACTACTTGAAATACCTTCAATATCATTTTTAATTTTTAATTTAATAGCATCTAAAATACTATTATCAGTATTATAAGTAGTTTTTGCTAATATAAGATTTAAATTATCTTCATTTTCCAAGTAAGTTTTAATGGCATTAATATCCATTTCTCTTTTTTCCTCTTTAGTAAATTCATCTTGATTTAATTTTAAAACAAAATCTTTTGTTAAGTTTTCTTTTTCATTAATTGTTCTAATTGTAATTTTATATTCAGTTGTTGGTTGATTATGATTGGCAACTATAGTTATATCACTTTCATCTTTAGTTTTAATGATTAAAATATTGTATTTATTATTTGCTTCTTCAAAAATATTTTGAAAAATGTTTTCTCTAATAGCATCAAGAATTTTTTTATCTTCATTATAGTTAAAAGCCTCAACTTTTGGTAATGTAATTTCTAAATTCTTAGGAATTTCTAAATATGCTTTAATTGTATGAAAAATAGCTCTTTGTTCAAGTGTTAAGATTATTTTTTCTTTTTGACTAAATTTTTCTTGATTTAAATTTAAAGTAAATTCATATTTACCAATAGAAATTTCATATTGAGTTGATGTTTGATCATGGGCAGCAATTGAATTTACTACACTTGAACCTTCTTTTTTGACTATTAAATAAGAATTATTTTTAATATCCTCAATATTATTTTTAAGTTTTAATTTAATAGCTTCTAAAATATCATTATCGTTACCATAATTAGTTTTTGGTAATATAAGATTTAAATTACTTAGAGTTTCAAAATATTTTTTAATAACATTAATTTTTGTTTTTTCTTCTTCAGTATATTTTTCTTGTTTTAGTTTTAAATTAAAATCTTCTCCATCAACAGTAATTTCATAATTAATTTCTTTTTCTTCATAAGTAGGAATCAAATTAATATTAGTTGCACCTTCTTTTTTGTTAATTAAATTAGAATCAATATTTTCAATTCCTAAAATACTATCAATTATTTTTTTTCTAATAGCTTCTAAAATTTTATTATCTTCATTATATTTATTACCAATAGTATCTTTTGGTAATAAAGTTGTAATTTTAAATGTATTTGTAATAAAATTTAAATGATATTTAATTTTTTCAATTTTATTTTTATGTTTTGATAATTTTAATTCAAATTCTTTGTTGCCAACAATAATTTTATAAGAAACTCCTTGTTGATTTAAATTATACATAGGTATAGAATTAATATCTTTTTCACCTATTTTTTTAGTAATTAAATAAGAATCACTAATTTTAACTTCAACAATAGAATCAATAATTTCTTTTCTAATAGTTTCTAAAATTTTATCATCATTATTATAATCAAAACCTGTATTATCTTTAGAAAATACAATATTTAAATTTTTACTATTTTCTAAATATTTTTGAATAATTTTATTTTTGTTCATTTCATTTTGAGTATATTTTTCTTGATTTAATTTTAAGATAAAATTTTCTTTATTAATAGTTATTTCATATGAAATTGGAATTTCATTATATTTTGGTATAAAATTAATATTTTTAGTTTCAATTTTTTTAGTAATTAAATAGTTAATTATTTTGATAGAAGTTTCTTTTATTTTTTCATGAAGTTTTGTCTTAATATAAGTTAAAATTTTGATATCTTGATTATAATGAGAAGAATTTATTTTAGGTAATAATAATTTTAAATTTTCATTATTTTCAAAATATTTTTTAATATTTTGAATATTTTCTTTTTCCTCTTTATTATACTTTTTTTGATTTAATTCTAAAATAAAGTCTTTTTCATCAACAGTAATTTCATATAATGTTGATTCTTCATTATGTTTTGCAATTGATTTAATATCATTAGTATTTTTTTTCTTAATAATTAAATCACTATCTACATTAATTGAAATATCCTTAATTTTATTAAATATATTTTTCTTAATAGCAACAAGAATTTTTTCATCTTCATCATAATCATTCTCTTCATCTTTTGGCAATGCAATTTTTAAATTAATTGGTTTTTTTAATAATTTTTTAATAGTATTAATTTTCTTTCTTTTTTCTTCATCAAATTTATCTTGATTTAATTTTAAAGTAAAATCTTCTCCACCAATAGTAATTTCATAAAAATTTGCTTTTTCATCATGAGTAGCAACAAAATTTACTTTACTTGAACCTTGTTTTTTTGTAATTAAACTAGTAGTATTATGAATTTTCATATTAAAAATTTTAAAAAGTAATTTTCTTTTAATAGCAGTAAGAATTTGAGCATCACTATTATAATTAGTTTTTGGTAATATAAGATTTAAATTATTTTCATTTTTTAAATACATTTTAAAACTATTTGAAATTCTTTCAACATTATTTTCAATTCTTTTAACTTTAAATCCTATTAATTCTTCAATAACACTACCTTTTGATAATTTAATTGTAAATGAAATACCTTCAAGAGTAATTGAATCAATGTTATCTTTAATAGAAATATCAACTTCATTTAAATTTAAAGGATAATTATTTAAAGCTTGAATTTTTTCAAGAATTAAATTTTTATTAGTTGTTATTGATCCACTTGTTGCATCAATAGTCACTTCTTTTGGAGTTAAAGTTTCTAATAATTGTTTAATTTTATTAACATCATTTTGATCTAATTCATTTTGACTTTGACTTCTTCTAACTTTAAATATTGAAAGATCTTTTGATTGACTACCTTTTGATAAAGTAATTTCAACATTAGTTCCTACTAAATTAATAATATCATCACTTTCTTTTATTGAAATAGTTACTCCTTTTAAATCTAATTCA
>CAKNAO010000068.1 GCA_929200685.1 uncultured bacterium
TTTAATTATTTGAGATTTAGTTAAATGAGCTAAAGAAAAAAAAATAATAATAGGTCCTGGTAGAGGTTCATCATCAGGTTCTTTAGTTTCATATGTTTTAAATATTACTGAAATAGATCCTATTAAATATAGTTTATATTTTGAAAGATTTTTAAATCCAGATAGAATAACAATGCCAGATATTGACATTGATATCCAAGATACTAGAAGGAATGAAATAATTGATTATATATTTAAAAAATATGGATATCAAAATGTTGGTCTTATTTCTACTTTTTCACGTTTAGGAGCAAAAAGTTCAATTAGAGATGTTGCTCGATATTTTAAAGTTCCAATTAGAGATGTTAATATTTTATCTAAACTTATTCCAAGTGATTTAACTTTAGAAAAAGCATACAAACAAAAAGCTAATTTTCGAGCAATAATTAATTCAAATTCTCATTATGAAAATATATTTAGAATTGCCAAAAAAATAGAAGGATTACCTCGACAATTTTCTACTCATGCAGCAGGTCTTGTTATTTCAAAAGAAAAATTAATTAATAAAACAGCAACTTTAAAAACAAATGAAAATTACAATCAAATTCAACTTTCAATGGATAATTTAGAAGATTTTAAACTTTTGAAAATAGATTTACTTGGTTTAAGGAACTTAACTATTATTCAAAGAATTCAAGAAGAAATATATAAAAATTTTGGTAAAAGAGTTTTATTATCTAAAATTCCACTAAATGATCAAAAAACACTTCAATTATTGTCTTTAGCTAAAACTAATGGAGTTTTTCAACTTGAATCTTATGGTATGAAAAAAACATTATTAGAAGTTAAAGTAGATTCATTTGATGATATTGTTGCAATAATTTCATTATTTAGACCTGGTCCTATGGATAACATTCCTTTATATGCCAATAGAAAAAAAAATATTCAAAAAATTAAAAGTATTTCTCTTGATTATGATTTAATTACTAAAAATACTTATGGAATAATTGTATATCAAGAACAAATAATGGAAATAGCTCAAAAAATATCAGGAATGTCTTTTGCGCAAGCCGACATTTTTAGAAGAGCAATAGGTAAAAAAGAACAAACTTTAATTTTTTCATTAAAACAAAAATTTATTGATGGTTCAATTAAAAAAGGTTATAAAATTGAAGAAGCCAAAAAAATTTATGATTTAATTGAAAAATTTGCAAATTATGGTTTTAATAAATCTCATGCTGTTTCATATGGAATGATTTCATATTGAATGGGGTTTTTAAAATCAAGATTTAAATTTGAATTTTATACTGCTCTTCTTGAATTTTCTATTTCTTCTCAAATAACTCTTAAAAAATATATTGATGAAGTAAAATTAGAAAATATTGAAATTATTCCTCCATCAATTAATTTATCAGAATTAAGAGTGACAAACAAAAACAAAAAAATAATATTTCCTTTTCAAATTATTAAAGGATTTGGTACTTTTTCAGCTAAAAAACTTTTAGAAGAAAGAAAAAAAGGTAAATTTATTCATTTTTTTGATTTTGTTTCAAGATTAAATTACATTGGTTTTGGAGAAAGTACATTAGAATTATTGATTAAATCTAATTCTTTAATAGAATTTGGAAATATGCAATCTCTTCTTGATTCGCTTCCTTTAGCTTTAAGATATACTAATTTAATTACCATTAATAAAAATAAAATTTCAATTTTAGATAAAAATACTATTAAAGTACCAAATCTTATTATTTCTGAGAGAAATATATCAGATGAAATATTTAATGAAAAAAAATTATTTGGTTTTCAATTAAATGCATTCATAACTTCTGAAAAAGAAAATGAGAATAAATTATTATATTTAGAACCTGGTGATAGAAAAGAAGTAATATTTTTAGTAGAAAGAATTAGAAAAATTATGACTAAAAATAATAAAAGAATGGCTAAAATGATAATTTCTGATTCAACAGCAACTTTAAATTTAATAGTTTTTCCAGATGTTTTTAAGTTTGTTGAATGAACTAATGAAAGAACTATTGTGCAAGGTTTAATTAATTGTTATATTAAAGATAATGAAAAACAATTTGTTTTAGAAAAACAATGAAAGGAATTATAAAATGAATAATATATTATTAATAGATGGTAATTCATTAACTTACAGAGCATATTATGGAACAGCAAATTCACCACAAGGACTATTAAAAACTTCTTTTGGTCAACCAACAAATGCTGTTATTACATTGAATAGAATTCTCCAAAAAGCTATTCATACTTATAAACCAACTCATATTTTAGTAGCTTTTGATTTTGGTTCAAAAACTTTTAGACATAAAGAAATGAAAGAATATAAATCTGGTAGAAGTAAAACTCCTGAAGAACTTTTAACACAAATTCCAATTGTTAAAGAAATGATTCAACTTATGGGTATAAAATATTTTGAACTTAAACTTATAGAAGCAGATGATATTATTGCTACAATTGCTAAAAAATATGAAGAAAATATTAAAATTAATATAATTTCTTCAGATAAAGATCTTCTTCAACTTGTTTCAAAAAATATAAATGTTATTCAACCTCAAAATGGCAATAAAAAAGATAAAATAATTAATTTAAATAATTTTAATAAAATTAATGGTCATAATCCCAAACAAGTAACTGATTTTAAAGGACTTGTTGGAGATAGTTCAGATAATTTGCCTGGAGTTAAAGGTCTTGGTCCTAAAGGTGCTAATAAATTATTATTAAAATATAAAACTTTAGAAAATATTTACCAAAATATTGATTTAATTGTTGGAGCATTAAAAGAAAAATTAATTCAAAATAAAGAAATTGCTTTTAAATGTAAAAAAATAGCAACTCTTAAAACTGATGTTGATATTTCCTATGAAATTAACGATCTTTTCTTTAAATACAAAGCAACAGAAAAATTGATTAATTTTTATAAAAAATATGAATTTAAATCTTTAATTCCACCAGAAAATTTTAAAAACATAAAAAATAAAGAACAAAAAAAAGAAAAACAAAAAATAATTCCTAAATTTAAAAATTTGTTGTATTAAATTAAAACATTTTTTTATAAAATGTTGATAACTTTTTTAAATATAAAAAAAACTCATTAATTAATAT
>CAKNAO010000069.1 GCA_929200685.1 uncultured bacterium
TGTTTTACCAGAAACGAATGATCTTGATTTAAATCTTGAAAAAAATAGAATTATAGTTAAAAATTTTATTATAAATAAAATTCTTTATAAAGATGAAAATTTAAGTGAGCAAGAAAAAAATAATATTACTATATTATTTTTAGATAAACCATTACCAACAATAAGACAAACAACAAAATTTAATTATGTTTCTATAAGAATTAAATTTACTTTTTTTAATGAAGGTTTAAATTATTATCCTACAATTAAATTTAAAAGAAAAAGTTCTTAAATTTAATTTAAATTTTAAAAAAATTATAAAAGTATTATAAATACATTAATTAAAATAAAAAATATTAAGCAATTCTACCTTGTTTTTTAAGTGTTTTTGCAGTTTTTGCTGAAACTTTTAAATAAATTTTTTTCCCATTTTTCATAATTGCTACTTTTTGAAGATTAAGATTAAATTTTCTTTTTGTAGTGTTAAGAGCATGTGATCTTAAGTTTCCACTTTGTGCTTTTTTTCCTGTAATTTCATCTTTTCTTGACATAAAATATCCTTTTAATAAGTAAATTATATATTTTTTTAATAAAAACATACATTAATTTCATTTAAAAGATATACAAATAAATTCTTTTTATAAAAATAAGGACTAAAAGTAATAAAACATCATTAAAAAAATTATTATTTTACAAATATTAATAAAATGTATAAAAATTTAATAAGATGTTTTAAAATTAATTTATGAATTTAAATAAAATAGAAAAAAAAATATCAGAAACTGAAGATTATGCTATTTTTAATGATAAACTAAATAAAGAAATTAGTGGATGAAAAGCAAGAAATGAATTTCCACCACAATGAGGAAATAATAACAATGATGATAAAAAAGGTGCTTGTTTTTATTTATGAGGAGAAGCTGGTTCAGGTAAAACTCAATATTTTAAAATATGAAAAAAATTAATTTTAAAAATTTCATGAATTTCCAAAATTAATGAAATAAAAAATTTATCAAAAATAAAAGATAATGATATTTATTTATTTGATGGAATAAATGAATCAGAAGATTTTTCAGAAAAAGAATTAGAAAAAATAATTAAAAAAAAGAAAATTTTTTTTATTTATTCTGGATGAGAAAGATCAAAAAAATTTTCTGGTCATGAAATTAATCCTTCAGAAAAAATTGTTATCTATAAAGGATGAAAAAAATTTAAAAAATATTGTTGAGGAAATATTTTTTCTATACGTGAAAAATATTTAATGTGTGAAATAAAAAATTTTGAAAAAATAAAAGATGAAGAATTTCATTCAATTATTTGAAAAGCTTTTGAAAATGTCATTTCTAAAAAAGAAAAAAATTATTATAAAAAAATAGTTGAAAAAAACCCATTAATGATAGAAAATGATTGAGAACCAGAATTTGATTCTTTAATTAAAAAAAATATTATTCAATTTAACAATGAAAAAAATAATTATATTTTTTCACATCAAAATATTGCAAATTATTTATTTTTTAGAAAATATACTAATGAAATCAAAAATTTATCTTTTAAAAATCCTTTTTTAATTAATGTGATAAAAGAACAACCAACACAATTTATTAATTGATGATTAGCACTTGGTAAATTAAGTAATATTATTGATTTTTTAATAAAAAATAATATTTTAATATCTGTTTGAGATCATTCTCTAATTGATAAAAAAATAACTAATGATAAAATTTTATATTCAAAATTAAAATTTGAAGATTTAAAAATTTTATCAAAAAATAATAAATATAATAGAATTTATCAAGAATATCTTTTAGAAAATATTGATGCAAACCATATTTTAAATAATAAAGATTTGTTTGCAGAAGATATTGTATATTTTGTTTATTCAATAATGAGTCCAATAAAAGGTGGTGAATATTATTCTAGAATAATCAATTCAATGAAAAAATCAGGTTTTGAAAAGAAAATAAAATGAAAAAATAAATCAAATCGTCATAGAATGCTTAATTATATTCTTGGACGTTATATTCAAGGATATATTAATTCAAATTTTTCTTCATTAAGTATTTCAAATCTTAGTAATATAGTTTTTTCTAAGTGAGATAAAAAAAATAAATTTTTATTTTATGATTTTGTAAAAAAATATTGAGATTTAATGTGTGATTCAAATGCAGGAGAATTTGATAATTTTTTAAACTATGGAAAGGGAAGAACAACAATTTTAGATAAAGTACATTTATATCAAAAATTTGATGAAAGATTTAAAACATCAAACAATTTTTCAAGAGGCACTACTATATTTCAAATGGGGCATATATATGTTAATTTTGCAATGTATTTAATTTTTGAAAAAAATAAAATACAAATTAATAAAAAAGAAATGATTTTATGTTATAAGAAAAAATATAATTTTCAATTTTCTTATTCTACAAAACAAATATCTAATCCATTTGAAAAATTTTTAATTTTATTAGTAAAAAGATATGTTTATGAATGTAAGAATGAACCTATATATATTAAAAAATTTGATTATAGTATTAAAACTCTCCCAATTTCTTTACAAAAAATATTTATTGAAAATAAAATTAATAAATTTTATTTTGAAATTAAGAAATATCTTCTTAAAAATAAAAATTTACTTAATTTAGAATGAGAAATTGATAAAAAAATAGGTAGAAATGGATTTAATTATATTTGAATAAGAAATTATTATAGATATTCTATTTATGATAATAAAGCACCTAAAAATTCAGTTTATAATGCTTGAAAATTATATGATCCAAGTGGAATAAAATATGTAATTAAAAATGGACAAAATATAACAATTTCAAATAAAAAAATATTTAATAAATTTATAGTTTCATATAGATTAGATGATATAAACAAAAAAAGAGAAACATTAGATAATTGTTTTATTATTGATTTAAATAAAAATGAAAAAAATGTAAAACTTATAGGATATAAAAATATAACAT
>CAKNAO010000070.1 GCA_929200685.1 uncultured bacterium
ATAAGTGATTTTATAAGTATAAAAATATGTTTGTTAATATTAATTTTGTTTTTTATTTTTTTTAATTTATTTTTTTCAAAATTTTTTATTGAATAATTTATTATTTTATTTTCCTTATTTTTTAATTTTCCAATATCTTGAAGAATAATTTCTTTTGAAATTTTATATTGGTTAGAAATTAAGTTGGCAAAATAATCTTTTTCTATATTATTAGCATAAACTAAATATTTTTTAAATGATTTAATCATTTTTTCAATTTCAATAAAATTTTTGGAATTATATTTTTGTTTGTGAATTTTATATATGTATTCAAGTGCTGTTATTTTATTATTAATATTTTTTAATAAAATTTCTTTTCCCTCATTTTTAAGAATTTCATCTGGATCTTTGATATTTTTATTATTTACTACAAAACACTTTATTTTATTTTCTAAAAGAAGTTTTATTGATTTTATAGTTGCCCTTTTACCGGCATTATCATTATCAAGCATTAAAGTTATAGAAATGTTATGAAATTTACTAATATTTTCTTTTGTTAAAGTAGTCCCCATTATTGCAACAACATTTTCTATTCCTGCTTTATAAATTGCAATAACATCCATAAAACCTTCAACAATAATTAGTTCTTTATTTTTTTTAGCAGTAAATTTTGCATTATATCAATTATATAAAACATTGTTTTTTTTAAAAACATTTGTTTCTGCAGAATTCATATATTTAGGTTCATCATTATATAGTGTTCTACCAGAAAGAGCAATAATATCTCCATATTCATTTTGAATACCAAAAATCAATTTATCATTTAAAAAATCATTTTCTTTTGAAGTGGTTAATGAAGCATTCATTAGTAAAGCAATATCATATTTTTTTTTATTTGTTAAAAATTTAGTTAAATTATTATTTTTGGGTGCATAACCAATTTTAAATTTTTCTCTTATTTTTGCATCTAAATTTCTTTTTTTTGCATATTCAAGAGCATGGTGCCCCTCTTTGGTTTCAATTGAGATAATATAAAAATCCATGGCATCATTAAGTACTTTAATAATTTTTTCTTGATTTTTATTATATTTTTTAATATTATCTTTAATATCAATTTGAATTCCAATTTTTTTACCAACAATATTTACCGCCTCTTTAAAAGAAACTTTATCTATTTGTTGCACAAATTTAAAAACACCACCACCATTATCACAAGAAAAACATTTATAAAGTTGTTTTTCAGGAGATACTGACATCGAAGGATTTGAATCATCATGAAAAGGACAAATACCCCAATAATTTTTGCCTTTTTTTGTAAGTTCAACATATTCTTGAATAATTTCAACAATATCAATAGAATTTTTTATTTTATCAATTTTATTCACTTTCCCCTTATTTCCCTTAATAAATAAATATGTAATAAAATTATATAATAGTTAAAAAATATTAAAAAATTATTTTTTTAGAGATATTTATCAATTTCATCAAGAAAAATTTCTTCTTGTTTCATTGTATCTCTATGTCTAATAGTTACTTTTTTTTCTTTTTTAGTTTTATCAATTATTGTTATCACATAAGGAGTACCAATTGCATCTTGCCTTCTATAACGTCTTCCAATTGAACCATTTTCATCATAAGTAGTAGATATATTTTTATTTAAAAGAATATTTAATATTTTTTTAGCAAATTTAGAATGATTTTTTTTATTTAATGGAACCACTGCAATTTTGTAAGGTGCAATTTTTTTATCAAGTTTAAGAATAATTCTTTTATCATTTTTTAATTCTTCAATTTTATAAGCATCTATTAAAAGTGCCAACATTAATCTATCAACTCCTATTGAAGGTTCAATTACATATGGAATATATTTTTCATTTGTGTTGGGATCTTTATATTCAATTTTTTTACCAGAATGTTTTGCATGATTTTTTAAATCATAATCAGTTCTATTTGAAATTCCTAAAAGTTCACCTTTACCAAAAGGAAAATCATATTCAATATCAGTTGTTGCTTTTGCATAATGAGCTAATTCTTTATTATTGTGTTTTTTTCTTGTTGTATTTTTTAAACCAAGAATTTTTAAAAAATTTTCTACTTTATTTATATATTCATTATAAATTTTTTCATCTTCACCTGGTTTAACAAAATATTCTAGTTCCATTTGTTCAAATTCTCTTGTTCTAAATATAAAATTTCTTGGTGTAACTTCATTTCTAAAGGATTTGCCAATTTGACCAACACCAAAGGGAATTTTAAGTCTTGAAGTTCTTTGTATGTTCATGAAATTAATAAAAATTCCTTGTGCTATTTCAGGTCTAAGATATACTTTTGATTTTAAATCTACAACTGGACCTTGATAAGTTTCAAACATTAAATTAAATTTTTTTATTTTTCCTCAATTTGTTTTTTCATTTTCTCATTTTTTAACATTTTTTTTAATTCAAGTTTCTATTTCTAAATTTGATAATTTTTCAATATTAATTGAAGGATTTATTTTTTTAATTATATGATCTACTCTATAACGTTTGCCATTAACTTTGTTTTCAATCAAAGAATCTAAAAAATTAGAAATATGACCAGATGCTTCTCAAACTTTATTATTTAAAATTATTTTTGATTCAAGACCAATAACATTATTACTCTTAGTAATAAATTCTTTTCATCATAAATTTTTTATATTTTTTATTAAAAGTATTCCAAGGTGTCCATAATCTCAAGTATTTGCAAGTCCACCATAAATTTTTGAACTTTGATAAACAAAACCAAATTTTTTTAAATGATTAATAATATTATTCATATTTTTATTTTTCATATTTTTATTCCTTTTTTAATAACAAATAAAGGGACTTTTACAAGAAATAAAAATTTTAATTTTAATAAAAACTCTTTTAAAATAAT
>CAKNAO010000071.1:0-684 GCA_929200685.1 uncultured bacterium
CTTTTTGATTATTTAAAAATGAAAGACTTTAATTTAGAAAATGAAGAAAAAACTCCAAGAGAATTATCTATATCTCCAAAATTAGAAGAATTAATTCCTAATTTTTATAAAAAAATTAATTGATAATTTTTATTTTAATTCAAACATAAATAATTGAATAAAATAAATCAATTATTTATTTATCTATAATTTATAAACTATGGAAAATAATGAAAATTGAAAAAATAGATATAAAAATTATCAAAAAATTAATACAATGGAAAAATTATATGAATTAATTTATTTAATAACTAAAGATAATGAAAATAATTTGTTTTTTAGAGGTCAAGCAAATTCTGAATGAAAATTAAATTCTTCATACTATAGAGAATTATTTATTGAAAAACAAGAGGATTGCCCTAGTAAATTAGATATTGTTTCTTTTTTTGAAG
Organism: uncultured bacterium; assembly: GCA_929200685.1. Classification (GTDB taxonomy): domain Bacteria; phylum Bacillota_I; class Bacilli_A; order Mycoplasmatales; family Metamycoplasmataceae; genus DT-68. The sequence continues at coordinate 432 of CAKNAO010000071.1, forward strand.
AAAAAATTAAATATATTCAAAATAAAAATATTAAAAAAGATAAAATTGAAATTCTTTCAGAAATGCAACATTTTGGAATAAAAACTTTACTTATAGATTTTACATCAAACTTTTTACATTCATTATGATTTTCATTTAGTGAAGAATTTGAAATTGAACCAGAATATAGAGCAATTTTTCTTTTAAAATATGAAGGGAAAATTTCGTATAAAATTAAAGAGTTAGATGAAAAAGAATTAGTTTACAATTGTCC
>CAKNAO010000071.1:694-2819 GCA_929200685.1 uncultured bacterium
GCTTTTAATCAAAAGGGAGAAAAAGAAATAATATATAAAAGAATTTTCATATTAAAATATGAAAAAAACATTGCTTATAAAATTAAAGATCTAAATAAAAAAGGACTAATTTATGAATGTCCTATTTCAAATATTAGAGGATTAATTCAAAAATCATATTTCATAATAGATAATGGTTCATGAGATGAAGATAAAGAAGAATATAAAAAACACATACTCAAAATTGATATATCAGAAAATTTAAAATATAAAATAATAAAATTATTAAAAAACAAAAAAATTACTGCTTCAAAAATTTATCCTGATTTAAAAGGGTTCATGTTAGATTTTGAAACAGAATCTAGTTATTACTGAACTGAAATGGGATTTTCTTATGAAATTCTTAGAAAATGAAAAAAAGCAATAGAATGTTTTGATAAAGCAATTCAATTAAATCCAAATTATTCTGAATTATATTGTAAAAAAGGAAATGTTTTAAGACAATCAGAAAAATATGAAGAAGCAGTTAAATGTTGTAATAAAGCAATTCAATTAAATCCAAATTGTTTAGATTTTTATCATAATAAAATGTTAGCATTATTAAAATGAAAAAAATATGATGAAGCAATTAAATGTGTTGATAAAATGATTGAATTAGATTCAAATGGTAATCAATTTTATTCTCTTAAAGGAAAAATTTTTACTGAATGAAAAAAATATGATAAAGCAGTTGAATGCTATAACAAAGAAATTGAATTAGAACCAAAGAATACTAATAATTATTTTAAAAAAGGAATAACTTTAGCTAGATGAAAAAAATATGAAGAAGCAATTGAATCATTTGATAAATATATTAAAGATGATTCAAATTATTTTATTTTTTTTAATAATAAAGGTTTAGCTTTATTTAAATTAAAAAAATATGATAAAGCAATTGAATGTTTTGATAAAGCAATTAAATTAAAAAGAAAGAATTTTAATGCTTATTATAATAAAGGAATAGTTTTATTTAAACAAAAAGAATATAAAAAAGCAATTAATTTTTTTGATAAAACAATTGAATTAAATATGATTGATTTAAATTCTTATAATAATAAAGGAATAATTTTTTTTAAATTAAAAAAATATGATGAAGCAATTGAGTGTTTTGAAAAAGCAAATAAAATAAGTCCTGATGGTTTTCAAGACTTTAAAAATAAAGGAATAGTTTTATATAAATTAGGAAAATATGATGAATCTCTAAAATATTTTCAACAAAAAATTAAATTGGGTCAAGATTATCATTATTTTTTTAATTCGCAAATATTAGAATTACTTGAACAAAGAAAATATGAAGAAGCATTATCTTTTAATGAAGAAATTAAAATAAAACAAAAACATTTTTATCATTATTATAATAAAGGAATAATTTCATTTAATTTAGAAGAATATTATGATTCTATTAAATATTTTGATAAAGCTATTAAATGAAATATGATTAATTTTAATGCTTACAACAATAAAGGAATTTCTTTATTTAAATTAAAAGAATATGAAGAAGCAATTAAGTGTTTTGAAAAAATAATTAAAATAAATCCCAATAATTTTCAAAGTCTCTATAACATTGGAATATCTTTAGGAAAAATAAAAGAATACCCTAAAGCAATTGAATATTTTGATGAAGCTATTAAATTAAATTCAAATAGTTTAAATATTTCTAAAAAGAAAGTGATAGATCTATTCAAACAAAAAAAATATAATGAAGCATTTAAATTATTTGATAAAACAATTGAATTAAATCCAAATGATTTTGAAACTTAATTATAGAAAAATGTAATAAATCAAAATGATTTTTTTATTTACTTATAATTTATAAACTATGGAAAATAATAAAAATTGAAAAGATAGATATAAAAATTATCAAAAAATTGAAAAAATAGAAGAATTACGTAAATTAATAGATTTAATAATGTGAGATGATAAAAATAATTTATTTTTTAGAGGTCAAGCAGATTCTGATTGAAAATTAAATTCTTCATATACTAGAAAACATGAAAATAATAAAAAACAAATTATTTATAATAAAAAAAATAATATTTTTCTTTTTGAAGAAAAAATTAAATATATTAAAAACAAAAATATTAAAAAAGATAAAATTGAAATTCTT
>CAKNAO010000072.1 GCA_929200685.1 uncultured bacterium
AATTTAAAAATTTTTCAAGAAAAACTTGATAAAAAAAATATTAATTTAAATAATATAGTTTGATATTTTTCATATGAAGATTTAATTAAATCAGATAAATTAGATTTTATTGTTAATGTAATTTCTAAAAAATATAAAATTGCATTAACAAATTTTGAAAAAGCTAAAATTTCTATAATAAACAAAATTCAACCTTATGCTCTTATTAATGCAAATGATACAAAATTAAATTCTAATTTTAAAAAATATAAAATTATTTTTACTAATGTAAATAATTTTGAAAATTATAATAATTTAAATAAAAATTTAAATTTTGAAATTGGTGGATTATTTTTAAAAAACAAATATGATTTTATAAATTTAAAAAAACAAAGTAAAATATACATAGATAAAGTAGGAAAAAATGTCAAAAATTAGTTTAATTATAATAATTTTACTTTCAATAAATTTATTTATTTCTTTAATATCTTTTTGAAAAAATAAAGGTATTTCATTTTTATTTCAAAAAACAAGATTTCGTAAATTAGGTCAATCTTCACAAATTAGATTGATTAAACAAGTAAATAATGCAATTGAGGTTTTAACTAAAAATAAAATTGGTGCAATTATTACAATTATAAATAAAGATAAAATTGATAAATATAGAACTGATGGTTTAGAAGTTAATGCCAATATTTCTGCTCAATTAATTATTTCTGTATTTCAAAAAAAATCACCATTACATGATGGAGCTTTAATTATTGATAACAATAAAATTGCTTATGTTGGAACATTTTATAAAATTACTAGTAGATCAATTGATAATAAATATGGAGCTCGTCATAGAGCAGCACTTTGAATTTCTGAAAAAACAGATTCTTTAACAATAGTTACTTCTGAAGAAACAAGAGCAATTTCTTTTGTGAAAAAAGGAAAAATATTTGAAATCAAAAAAGATAATTTTCAAGAAAAATTAGTTGAGTATTTAAAATAGTTTATAATGGTAATGAACAATATTTGTGGGTAAGTACTCAAGTTTGGTTAAGAGGCGTCCCTGCTAAGGATGTAGGCGAGCAATCGCGCGGAGGTTCGAGTCCTCTCTTACCCGCCATTTCACCCTTTATAGGGTGTTTTTTTAGAATTAATATATAATTTTTGTATGAAATTATTTAATAATATAATGATTTGATTTTTATTGATGCTCACTTTATTTACTATTGGGGCATCAATGTATTTTTTATATCAATATGTTAATTCAATTTCATTTTCACTTTTAATAAGTTTTTATTTTATTAATTTAATAATTACTTGAATATTATTTTTGCAAAAAAGACAAACTATTGAAAAAATTTCATGATTATTTTTATTTGTTTCTATTCCTTTTTTAGGTCACATTATTTTTTTATTATTTGGACAAAAATATAAATTTAGAATTTCTCGAAAAGAGTACTACAAAAAAGAAGATTTTAATTATGAAGAAAAAACAAAACCTAAATTTCAAGATAAAGATATTGAAAATATAATGCAAAAAATATCAAAACTTTCTCATCGATCAATATATGATTCTGATATTGAATATTTTTCAAATGGTGCTTATGCAATTGAAAAATTATTTGAAGATTTAAAAAATGCAAAAAAATTTATTCACTTACAATTTTATATTGTTAAACCTGGTGAGGTATTTGAAGAATTAAAAAGCATTTTATTAAAAAAAGTTAAAGAAGGCATTAAAATAAGAATGTTAATTGATGATTTTGGAAGATGAGCTCTTCCTTGATATGAAATCAAATCATTAAAAAAAGAAGGTATTGAAATCGTTATTTTTGGTAAAGTTTATTTTCCATTTATAGGTTCATACGATGGATATCGTATGCATCGTAAAATTTTTATAATTGATGGCGAAATTTGTCATACTGGTGGAATTAATATAGGAGATGAATATGTAAATTGAAGCAAAAAATATGGATTTTGAATAGACTATCAAATTAAAATAATTGGCAAAGGCATAAGAACTAATTCATTATTGTTTTTAGAGCTTTGAAATTCAATAAGTAAAAAAAAGTTAGATTATAAAAACTATTTAAATGAAAAAAAATGTCAAAAAACATCACAAATCTTAACTATTGAAGATTCACCAGAAACTGATGAATCTCTTGTTGAATGAACTTTAATAAATTTAATTTTAAGTGCTAAAAAAACAATAACTTTAGTCACTCCATATTTAATTCCAACTGAAAAATTAATTGAAGCAATTAAAATTGCTTCATTATCAGGAATTAAAGTAAAAATATTTATTCCAGGTAGAGCAGATAAAAAATTTGTTTTAATAGGTTCAGAATATTATTCAAAATTACTTATGAAATATAATGTAAAAATTTATAGAACAAACAATATATTTATTCATACTAAATTTGGACTTTTTGATAATAAATATGCTTATGTTGGAAGTGCTAATTTAGATAGTAGAACCTTTTTTTATCAATGAGAAAGTATTCAAATTACAAATGGAAAAATTATTGAATCTTTTAAAAATGAAATTAAAGAATATGAAAAAATTTCTTCTTTATTAAAAAATAGTGATTTTAAAAGAAATAGAATTAAAAATTTTATAATAAAAACTTATGTAAATATTTTAACTCCCATAATGTAAAAAAATATATATAAT
>CAKNAO010000073.1 GCA_929200685.1 uncultured bacterium
ATGTTTATGTTTTTTCCAACTATTTTTACTTACTAATTAATTTAATCAAATAAAAAAATGAATTATTTTTTAGATTAAATATATATAAATTTTTTAAATTATTTAAAATGTATAATTGGAATATGAATAATGAAATTAAAAGACATTTTTATAATGGTGTAGACTATAAAATTGATAAAAAAAACAAAATTGTTAAACTAATGCCTAGTTTTTTTGACAAAATTAAAAACAAAAAATTATGAGGTAAATTTGGTTTTAAAAAAATTGGCGGTTCTTCAATTGGAGATGTTTTATTAGTTGATCAATATAAATCTCAATTTATGGCTTATTGTAGAATGACTTGAATTGGTATTCCCATTTTAGATAGAAAGTATGTTGATGCTGGAACTATCATTGAACCTAAAGTTATTGAAGTGATTGAAAAAATAACAAATAAAAAAATCCAAACTTTTGATCCTTATGATTATCAATTTGATTATTTTAAAAATAAAGATGATGTTGTTGGTGGTCTTCCAGATGGATATATTAAAGAAGATAATTTAGTTATTGAGATTAAAACTACTAATGAAAAAAATTTTGAAAAATGACAAAAATATGGAATACCTCAAGCTTATCATAAGCAATCTCAATTATATTCATATTTAATGGGTGCGAAAAAATATTCAATAGTTGCAACATTTTTAAAAAATGAAGATTATAAAGATCCTTCTCAATATCCAATTGAAAAAAGAAAAGTTAAAAATTGAACTTTTAATGTTGATTTTTTACAAGCCAAAGATGATATTAAAAAAGTAAAAGATTGATATTATAAATTTACTAGTTTTAATATTTCTCCAAAATATAATGAAGTTTTAGATGCAGAACTTTTAGAGTGATTAGAACCTCATAATTCAGAAGAATGAGAAAAACTTAGAAAGAAATGAATTGAAGAAGGTAAAATTAATTAATGGATTATATTGAACTTAAACATTTTAAAAAATATTTAACATGTCAACCATTTTTTATTTGAAATAATTTATCTGATAGACCAATTTTAGATAAAGATATTGGTTATGAAAAACATATTTGAGATCAAGATGTTTTAGATAAAAAAGAAGTAACTTATGGAGAAATTATTTCAAGAACTTTTGGTTTAATAAGAGAAAAATTAAATGAATATTTATTTAATAATTATGATTGTATTGTAATAAGCGGAAAAAAAGAAGATAGAATTAAAAAAACAATTAAATTTTTAAATTCAAATAAAATTTTAATTAATCCTCTTTTTAAATATAAAAACGCTTTATCTTCACCTTATGCTTTTGATACTAAAGAAAAAAAAATAATATGTTTGAAATTTTCTAAAAAAACAAAAATATCAGATTTAGTACCATTTAAATGACATAAAGAAATAATCTCAAAAAATACAATTGTAAATGATTATGTTTTATTTTTACAAAGAAACAAATATTACTATAAAGGTGAAATATCTTTAGTTCAAACTAATGCAATTAGTCAAACTAAAAATGGATTTAATTTAGGTGAAAAAAATAAAAAAGGTCATTCAAAAGAAATTTTAATTAAAGAATTACTTTTTGGTTTTAAATTTAAAAGTATTAATAAAATAATAAATATAATTAATGATGCAAAAAATGAAACAAAAGTTTATTCACATTTATTAGATAAAGATTCAACAACTTATGGTAAAAATAAAGAAATTCATTTACTTTTAGAAAAACTAAATTTTCCTTTTGCTGGTTATAGTGGTAAAGTTATTGCTTTTAAAGATATTATTAATTATTATAAAAAAAATGAAAAAAAAGAAACTTTAAATTCTATTTTATTAAATGCAATTCAAAAAAATAATAAAGCAACTTTAACTTATAAATATGATAATAAATTAAGTAAAAAAAAACGATTATATTTTATTATTAATGAAATTAAGAATTCAAAAAAAGTTATTTGATATGATTTTGAAGCATTTTCTCTTCCAATTTCTCCAATAAATGGATATGGACCTTATGAACAAGTGATTTTTCAAGTTTCAATAATTGAAACTATTAAAAATATTGAGTCTAAAAAACCAAATAATATAGTTATTGATCCATTAAAAATTTCTAATGAAGATTTTTATTTAATCATTAAAAGTATTTATTCAAAAAATGCTAATTGTTATGTTGTTTATAATAAATCATATGAAATATCAAGAATGCAATTTATGGTTAACATTTTGAAAAAAGAAAATTTTTCAAAATATAAAGAAGCAAAAAAAATGTTTGAAGAAATTGAATTAAAAACTATTGATTTATGTGATTTATTCATAATTAATTCTAAATCAAAACTTCCATTAGTATTATTGAATGATCAAAAATGTTTCTATTCAATTAAAAATGTTGAAAAACATATTTCAACAAATAACATTAATCTTCCTCGAAAAATTAAAAAATATGAAGACCTTGAAATTCAAAATGGTTTAATGGCAATGGAAATTGGTATTAAAAGAGCATTAAATCTTATAAATGATCAAAAATGAAATTTAATTTCAAAAAAATTAAAAGAATATTGTGAAAATGATGTTAGAGCAATGATAATGGTTTATGATTTTGTATTAAAATTAATTGAAGAACAAAAATAAAAGTCATAAATTATATTTAAT
>CAKNAO010000074.1 GCA_929200685.1 uncultured bacterium
ATAAATTTTATACAAAAGAAAAAATAGCTAAAAATTTAATTAATGAAATAAAATTATCTAATTATGATTTTGTTATTGAACCTTCTGCTGGCTCTGGTTCTTTTTTTAGAAATATTAAACATAAAAATAAAATTGGTTTAGATTTATTTCCTGAAGCAAAAAATATTAAAAAACAAAATTGATTTAATTATAAAATAAATAAAAATTATAAAAAAGTTTTAGTAATTGGAAACCCCCCCTTTGGTAAAAGAAATAAAAAATCTATTAAATTTTTAAGTCATGTTTTTTCATTTGAAATTGTTTTTTGTGTTGCTTTCATTTTACCAAATGTTTTTAAAAAATATACATTACAAAAAAATATACCTCAAGAATTTTATATTAATAAAATAATTGATATACCAAAAAATTCTTTTACTTTTAATGATATTGAATATAATGTTCCTTCTTCTTTTTTTATTATTTCTAAAAACAATAAAAAAGATTTGAGACAAAAAAAAGATATTTTTTCTAATCATTTTGTTTTTAGTAATTCTTTAAATTATGATTTTTTTATTTTTGGTTCAATGCCTAAAAATATTTTAAAAAAAGGAAAAAAAATTTCCGAAAATAATAGAGGTTATTATATTAAATCAAAAATTCCTACTAATAAAATTATTAAAAATTTTAAAAAATGTAATTGGAATGGTCATTCCTCAGTAAATGGAGGTGTTTTTTGAATGACAAAAGTTGATATATATGAAAATTATAAAAAACAATTTGAAAAAAAGGAGAAAAATGAGTAAAAAAAATATGAACAATTATGAAGGTGAAATTAAAATGACTTATGCAAATTACATGAGTTTAAATACAAATAATACAAAACCATTTTTAATGATTTCTGAATTAATTGATAATTCTATTTCAAGTTTTGAGGTTAAATATGATGAAAATTTTTTTAAATGACCTAAAAAAGAAAAATTAAAATTAGAAATAAATATAAATATGCCAAAAGGTTATAAATTTTTAGAAAAACATGAAGCAAGATATAAAGAAGAAGCTTTTATTTCAGTAGTTGATAATGCTTTTGGTATGGATAAATCAACTCTTTTTAAATCAATTGAGCTTGATAATAAAAAAATAATTTTAGGTTCAAACAAAAATGTTCATGGTCGTGGTTTGAAGCAAGCTGCTTTTTATTTTGGATTAAGTTTAGAAATTTTTACAAATAATTTAAAAGAATCTTCTGAAATGAAATTTGATATTTCAAAAGTTGAATCTTTAAATACACCTATAAAAAGAAGTGTAAAAGTTTCAAGTTATAAAAAAAGAGGTACTAAAATATTAATTCAAAAAATTTATTCCAATAAATTATTAAAAAGAAAAAATATTGCAATTTTACAAGAAGCTTTATTAGCACGTTATTGAAAGTTTCTTAAAAATGATAAATTAGAAATTATTATTAATTCTAATTTATTGGATGAAAATATTTTAATTAATTTTAATTCTAAAGAACCACAATTTTTAAAAATAAAAAAAATTAATGATTTATTTTTAAATCATAAAAATAAAGAAAAAATTGTAAAAGAAATAATCAAAAAAATAGATAATTTTAATGACAAAAAAAATACATGAATACCTGATAAACATAATATTATAAAAGAAAAATTAAAAGAATGTTTTTTAAACAAAGAAAATGATTATTTTAAATGAACAATAAAAAAAGAATTTGGAATTTTTGATAAAGTCCAACTTTCTTTGACTTTCTGAAGCACTGGATTAACAAGCAATTATTCAATATGAAGAGGAATTTATATTTATGAAGGTGGTAGAGCAATTAATCATGGTCCTGAAAAAGGAAGAAATACTGGTGCTTATCTTGAATGATTTCCAAGTAATTCGCATTCAACAGGTTCTACAGATAATCAATTTATAGGTAAATTAGATATTACAAATATTAAAAATATTAAAGCAATTAATGATAAATCTGAAATTCAATTTGAACAAGATGTAAAAGAAGAATTAAATAAATTTATTTTTTTTAATTGAAAAATATTTAATGAAATTCATTTGTATATTAGAAATCCTAATAAAAATGAATTTTCAAAAAATTTTGATAATAAAAAAATACAAAAAGAATTAACAAATAGATATAATTCTCAAAATACAGAAGAAAATCCTAAACTTCCATATTCTAAGAAAATTTTAATAAATAAAGATAGAGAATTAAAAGGTGATTTTTGAATTAATAATGAATTTTGAAAAATTCAATTATTGCCAGATGAATCAAATTTTATTGGTAATGAAAAAATAATCACAAATTTTAATTTAGATGAAAAAAATAAAACATTTATTATAAGTTTTAATGAAGGTGCTGATATTTGAAATAGAGCAAATAAACTTTATTCAAAAGAATTTTATTCAGATTTTTTATATCCTATGATTATTCAACTTTCATATCAAATATTAAATTTTCATTTTCAACAAAAAAATATTAAATGTTCAAAAAAATGTCAAGATAATATTCTTGTTAATTCATTAAATAATGATTTAAGTGAGGAAATTTTATAATGTCAGTTAATTTTTTGTCTTCAAATAATTTTAATTTATTTAAAAAATATTTAAATTCATTATCTTATGT
>CAKNAO010000075.1 GCA_929200685.1 uncultured bacterium
TATTTTAGAAGCTATTAAAGTAAAACTTGTAAATGATATTGAAACTATTTCAAGTGGTGATTCTCATTTAATAGTTAAAAAAGTAGGTTCAAGTGCAGTAACTTCAGTTGCTACTCATGGTCAATCACCAACTCAATATGAAATTACTGTTGGTGAACATGAATTTACTTTAAACTTAAATCAAGATCAATTTTCTGAATCAGAAAAAACAAAAATCAATGTTATTAAAACTTATTTAGAAAATTTAGATAATTTTAATCTTATATTACCAAAAACTACTTATAGTGATGATAATAGTGTTTTAGAAGCTATTAAATTAAAACTTGAAAATGATATTAAAGATATTTCAAGTAGTGATTATCATTTAATAACTAAAAAAGGCTCAATTTTAGTAACCCAAGTTGCTACTCATGATGCACCAACATCAACTTCATATGAAATTACTGTTGGCAAACATGAATTTACTTTAAAATTAAAGCAAGAAAAATTTGATGAAGAAGAAAAAACAAAAATTATTAATATTAAAGATTGATTAAATACTCTTGATAATTTAAATATTATTTTACCAAAAAATACAGGTTCTGATTATGATGAAGATTCTAAAGTTTTAATGGCTATTAAAAAAGTTTTTGTTGATAATATATCTTCAATTAATGATGATGATTTTGATAATTTAATAACTAAAAAACAATCTTCATCTTCAATTGCTTCAGTTGCTAATCATGATTCACCAATACCTACTTTGTATATAATTACAATTGATGAAATAGATTATAATCTTCAACTAAAACAAACTCAAATTACTGAAGAACAAAAAAATAATGCTATTAAAGAATATTTAAAAAAATTTGGAAAATTTTACAAATTTACATTACCCAAAATTACTTATAGTAATGATGATTCTATTTTAAATGCTATTAGAGTAAAACTTGTAAATGATATTAATGAAATTACAACTAATGATTTTTATTTAATTAATAAAAAAATTAATTCAAAAATTATGAATGATGGTGATGTTCGTCCTTATAAATTACCCCCTATTGGTGAAAAATATATCATTACTATTGATGGAGAAGATTTTGCTTTAAATCCATTTAAAGAAGAATTTTCTAAAGAAGAAAAAAGAAAAATTAGTGTTATTAAAACTTATTTGGAAACCCCAACTAATTTAAATCTTATATTACCAAAAATCACTTATGGTGATATTTATAATCGTGTTATTGATGTTGTTAAGTTAAAACTTGTAAATGATATTGAAGGTATTTCAAGTAGTGATCTTCATTTAATTAAAAGAGAGGCGAGTCAAATGTTTATTACTTCATTTGCTAGTTATGGTGAAGCACCAACACCATATGAAATTAAAGTTGGTAATGAACATAAATTTACTTTAAATTTAAATAAAGATGAATTTACTAAAGAACAAAAAAATGATGCTATTAAAAATTATTTAGAAAATATGAATACAAATAATTTAAATTTTATATTACCAAAAACTACCTATAATAATGATGATTCTATTTTAAATGCTATTAAAGAAGAATTTGTTACAAAACTTAATGAGTTTACAACTCGGGATTATGATTTAATTACTAAAAAAGTAGGTTCAAGTGTAGTAACTAGTGTTGTAACTTATAATGTTCCAACTTCAACTTCATATACAATTACTATTGATGGAGAAGATTTTACTCTTCAATTAAAACAAAATCAATTTACTAAAAAATAAAGATTGAAAAATAATATTATTAAAAAATATTTTAATAGTAATGCAATAGTATAATAATTCTTTTCTTCTCAAAAGAGATTATAGAAATGATGATGACATTTTAAATGCTATTAAAGAAGAATTTGTAAATGATATTAAAAGTATTTCAAGTGATGATTTTTATTTAATTATTAAAAAAATTAATGAAAAAGATATTTTTTTAATTTCAATACTTCATAATAATATTTATATTATTGGTGTTGGTGAACATGAATTTAAATTTATAATAAGTCAACATCTTTATAATAAACAAGAATAAATTAACGTAATTAAAGAACAAATTGATATTACTAATAGTGATAATAATTTAATAATTATGTTTCCAAAAAACTAATATTGATAATTTTATTTTAGAAAAAATTAAATATATTGTTAGAAAAAAATTAGTGTTTATTATTTTTTAAATATAATTTAAATTAAAAAAGAAAAATATAGTAAAGAAGAAAAAATTAATAAAATTAGAGAATATTTAGAAATTACTATACCAAGAAAAAAATTATGATATTAATTTTGATGTTTTAGTATTTATTTAAAGAAAAACTTTAAAAAATATTAATAATGAAGATAAAAACATTTTAACAAAAGATTTAATTTTACTTTTTTAAAATATTATGATGACAACCAAGATAGTAGTCCAATCATCTATTTTAGGAGCACAAAATGCATTATTTAGGGTTAAATTTTTTATTAGCAAGATTGTAAAAAAATTTACATTTAATTTCAATCAAGAAATTACTTAGTTAAAAATTAAAGAA
>CAKNAO010000076.1 GCA_929200685.1 uncultured bacterium
TAAAGAACCATTATTAATTATATTTCAAATATTTTTATTAAATTTTTTTAATTTTATTTTTGGATCTAAATCATCTTTAAAATATGAAATAAGATGATTTCTTATTAAATCAAATTCTTTAAGTGGAGTGCCCTTTGAATTTAAATTTTCAAATACAAGCATTTCTTTTTGTTCATGAATTTCATATTTTAATTGTCCTATTGAAAATTTATTTAAAAATGTTTCAAGCAAATCTTCTAAAGATTTTTTTCAATGATTTTCTTCAATATAATTTTGAATTTTAAAAGAAAATTCTTTTATTTTTTTAGAAGTAAATTGAATAGGAAATTTAAGAATTAAAATTTTTTCTATTTCATCTGTAATATTAGTATTAATTTCATTTTTAAATTTTATATTTGGAAATTTTTGTGAAAAATATTCAATATTTTCATTATTTTTACGCATCATTTCAAGTAATTTGTGAATTAAAATTATTGAAGTAGTAATTCTTTGTTGACCATCAATAACTCTTATTCAATTTTTTTGATTATTATCATTGTGATGAGAAACAGCAATTACACCAAAATAATGTTCAGATTTATCATCAATTCTATCTGCAATATCATCAATTAATGATTCAATTTGTTCATTTCCTCATGAAAAACTTCTTTGATATAAAGGTATTTCATAATTTTTTCCATCTTTAAATAAATCTTTAATTTTCATTTTATTAATTGTAAATTTATTGTTTTTTAAATTCATAATTCTCAATCCTTTCAAGCACATTTTTTAATGTTTTTTTATTTTTAGAAATTTTAATTTCTCATAATGAAATTTCTTTTTTAATATTTTTAAAATTTGTTTTGCTCATTTTCCCTTTTATATTTAAATCATTAAAATTATTTTCATTTATTTTTCCTATTAATGCTAAAAAACTTATTAATCTACTTTGACGTAATAAATTAATTTTTTTATTAGAACTTTTAGAAAAAATATTTTTTGTAATAAAATCTATATTTATTTTTTTAATTTTAATAATATACTTGCCAATTGAAGGCTCTATAAATCCAAAGGCAAGCATTGAAATTATAAATTGATTTCAAGTACTTTCTGAAGAAAATTTATCAATTAAATTATCATTTTGATCTAAAACTTCAATATCATGAATTGATAATTTGTTTTTTATAAATGTTTTGTGTTTAATATAATTATTTAAATATCTTTTAATATAAGAATTAATATTTGTTCCTTGAGTATGGAAAATAGCATTTTTTATGTTATTCATTTTTAAAATCCTTCTTTTCTATTTCTAAAATTAATTTAAATATACTTTCTAAATTAGAAACTACAATTGAATTACCAGATTGTCTATATAAAGATTCTTTATTTAAAATATTTTCTTTAATTTTTGAATTTAAATTTTTAAAATCTTTTAGTTTAAAACCCATTATTTGAAAAGTTTCTTTTGGTGTTAAAAATCTTTTTTCTAATTTATCTTTATTAAATTTTTTAATAGCTTTATTTAATATTTTTTTTGATACTTTTATCATCCCGATATTTGGATGTCTATCTTGTTTGGTTGTTAAAGTTTTAAAATAATATTCATATTTTTTCGCATCTTTTTCAAGATCTATATTTTCTTTTGACATTCTTATTCTTGATTTAGTTTTATTTGGTATGGAATTTATGATTTCCTCTTCTGTTGAAGAATTTAAAATTTTAAAATATTTTTTTTTTCTTTCAAAATTTGGAATAATTTTTTGAAATTTTTCTAATTGTAATTCAAAGTCTTTTTTACTTTTAAAAATTTTTGTTTTTCCCTTAATGGAAAGTGCAAAAAGTCTTTTTCTTTTGGTTATAGCATTATGATCTTTTGAATTTGTTATTGATCAAAAAGTTTTATATCCTAATTTTTTTAAATATTTATCTCAAATTTCAAAATCTTTTTTATGAGTTGTACCTACAAGTGTTTTAACATTTTCTAATAATAAATATTTAGGTAACTTATTTTTATTTTTTTTAATTTCATCAAGAATTCTTTTTATTTGTCAAATTAAATTAGATGTTGAATCTACATCTTTTTTTATTCCTTTTGCTCTACCCATATTAGCAATTGAAAGACCTTGGCAAGGAAAAGAATAAGTTAATAAATCTACATCTTTTAAATTTTTACCTTCTAATTTATTAATATCTGGAAAATTATTATTTACAATGTTTGCGGAAATTAAATTTTCTTTAAAAATTCTATTTTTACCTTTTAATTTAGAAGGTTTTTTTGAATCAAGAGAAAATGTTTTTTTAGATAAATATTTTTTAATTTCTTCATTTGTTCAAGTTTTAACTTCTTTTAATTTTCTTTCAAATTTTTTTTTATGGTGTATTAATGAATATGAAATTATTGCTCTTGCATCTCATTCAGAGGTTCCAATTACTTTAAAACCTTTTTTGATATTAGTAATTGCTTTATGTTGAGCACCAATGCCAGCAAAAGTTTCAAAAACTTTTATTTTTGACATTTTTATAACATTAGTTATATT
>CAKNAO010000077.1 GCA_929200685.1 uncultured bacterium
CATTTAAATTATTAGGAATTTTAATTGAATAAGTTGAATTTAATTTTTTATTTTTGATTATTTTTTGTTTTATTTTTTTAATTAATATAATTTTTTCATTTTTTTCATAATTTTCAATTTCTTTATTACTAGTAATAGCTTCAATTCTAAAAACGCCAGATCCTTTTGAATCAATTTTAATTATTTTAAATTTTTCTATCAATGATGTATTTTCAATGTGAGTACCACCACAAAATTCTTTTGATTCATCAAATTCAACAACTCTTAGAAAACCATCTCCATAATTTTCTAATTCAAGAGAAAGAACTCCATATTCAATTGCATCTTTATATTTCATTAATTTATATTTTCTAACAATTGATTTTTTAATTAATTTATTAACAATTTTTTCAATTTTTTCAATTTCTTTAGAAGTAGGTTTTTTGTCATGATTAAAATCAAGTCTTAATTTATTTTCATCATTATATGAACCTAATTGAAGTGTATTTTTACTATAAACTTTTGTTAATGCTAAACCTAATAAATGAGTTGAAGAATGATTTCGAGTTTTTTTAATTCTTAAATTTTTATTAACTTTTGCATTAACTTTTTTTTCTGTTAATTTAGATTTTAAAACATGTCAATGATTTTCATATTTATCTCTAAAAACATTTTGAACTTCAATATTATTTAATGTTCCTCAATCATGTAATTGTCCACCTTTTGTTGCATAGAATGGTGTTTTATCTAAAATTACATAATATTTATTTTCATCTTTGACTTGGTGTAAAAGATTTGAAATACTTGAAGTATTTTCATAACCAATAAAATGTGAAATTTTTTTATTAACTAATTGAATTATTTTTAATTGTTTTTTCATTACATTTAATTTTTTTGTTTTAGATTTTTTTGAATGTTCTTTTAAAAGTTTATAATATTTTTCCATATTTAAATTAATATTTTTTTCTGCAAGTATTTCTTTAGTTAATTCAATTGGAAAACCATATGTTTCAAAAAGTTTAAAAGCTATATTTGGATCAAAATTAATATTATTTTTATTAATTTCTTCTAATAATATTTTTTCTCCTTTTTTAATTGTTTTTGAAAAAATAAGTTCTTCTTTTTCAATAATTGTTTGAATCTTTTTTTTATCAATTTTATAAACTTGAAGTGCTAAATTAACTGAAGGAATTAAATTAGATAAAAATGTTTTTTCTTTTATTCCTAATTGAATACCATTTCTATAAGCTCTTCTTATTAATCTTCTAATAATATAACCTCTTTTAGTATTGGAAGGTTTAGCACCATCTTGTATTGTCAAAACAATTGCTCTAATATGATCGGCAATTATTTTGATTTTTTTATTAATTTTTGTTTGTTCAATATTTTTTACAAAATAATTATTAACAACATATTTTTGATTTGAAAGTTTTTCAATTTCTTTTATTATTGGCATAAATAAATCGGTGTCAAAATTTGTGGGAACATCTTGAAAAATACACGCCATTCTTTCAAGACCGGCACCAGTATCAATATTTTTTTGAATAAGTTCTTCATAATTATTTTTACCATCATTATTAAATTCTGAAAAAACAATATTTCATATTTCAATATATCTTTCATTTTCTATATCATTTTTAAGAAGTGAAATACCTTCATTTTTTAAATCATATTTTTTACCTCTATCATAAAATATTTCAGTGCAAGGACCACAAGGTCCTTGGCCTAAATCTCAAAAATTTGTTTTTTTTGTTCCTTTGATTAAATGTTTTTTATCAATACCAAGTGAAATTCATTTTTGATAAGTTTTTTGATCTTTTTCATAATAAGAAATATAAATTTTTTCTTTTTTAAATTTAAATTTATCAAATATTAGTTCATAAGCTATTTCTAAAGCTTCATTTTTAAAATAATCTCCAATTGAAAAATTACCAAGCATTTCAAAAAAAGTATGATGCCTTGAAGTTTGACCGACATTTTCAATGTCATTTGTTCTAATACATTTTTGTGAATTAGTTATTCTTGGGTTTTTAATTGTTTTTCTACCAGAAAAATAATCCTTTAGAGTGGCAACTCCTGAATTAATTCAAAGTATTGAATTATCATTTTCTGGAATAAGTGATTTAGATTCAATTATTTGATGATTTTTACTTACAAAAAAATCAATTCATATTTTTCTAATTTCTTTTGAACTGTATTTTTTCATTTATCTCCTTTAAAATAAAAAAAGAAACTAATTCAAACAACAAATATAATGTTTTAAAAAAATATTTGTTGTTAAAATAATTAAAATATTAATTTCATTATAAACTTAATTTTTAAAACAAAAATTTTAATAATATTTATATTAAATTATTATATCTTATTAAATTTTATTTATCTATTCTAGAAGTTACTATTTTATTTT
>CAKNAO010000078.1 GCA_929200685.1 uncultured bacterium
TTTTTTTTTTTTTTTAAAATTTTTTTTTTTTTTAATTTTTTTTAATTTTTTTTTTTTTTTTTTTTTGTTATTATTGTTGTTGTTGTTTCATCAATTGTTCCTTCAATATCAAATTTTAATATGTACTACTAATATTTTGATCATCTCTACTTCTTCAACCAATAATTGCTTCAAGATCTTTATTGATTAATTGATTATTTTCTATTTTAAGTTATTTTTTAATTGCTTCTAAAGTTTTTTCTTCAATCAAAATATTACTATTAGTAAGTAGAATAATACTATTATCCAATATTCTAGTTATAATGGTTTTAATTTATTCAACATGTGTTTGTTTTTGAATAAAAATGTTAACTATTTTAGTTTGAGAACCAACTATAATTGTTAAAATAATAGTAGTTTGAGTTCCAATAGTTAAAGTAGTAATACTATCAATAATTTTTGCAAGATCTTCATCATTTAAAGTGTCATTACCTATTTTAAGTTGAGTTTTAATAGCTTCTAAAATTTTTGTATCATCATGAAGTATCAACTTTAGCAAGTAAAGCAATATTTTTGTTTGTAATTTTATTTTTAATAGTTTCAACTACTTCAGTGTTTAATTCTACTATATTTTTTGGTCTTAAAATAGTAATATCAATTGTATCAAATTGAGAACCAACTATAATTGTTAAAGTAATAGGAATTTGAGTTCTAGAAGTTAAAGAAATAATACTATCAGTAATGTTTTCTAAATCTCAATTACTCAAAGTATCATTTTCTACTTTAAGTTGATCTTTAATAGCTATTAAAATTTTTACATCATTTGAAGTATTAACTATAGTAGGTAAAGCAATATCTTTGTCTCTAATTTTATTTTTAATTTCAATAAATTTATTACTATTTATTTCTTTAATTCAAGATTTTGCTTTCAATCCCTTTCATTAAGTTTAATACAAAACTATTTATTTAAAAAATAAACAAAAAATATATTAATAATTAACTAATAAAATTATATAAATGAATACTTAATAAAAATTAACAATTGAATTAGAAAGATATATATTAATTAGTTAAAAGGTTTTATTTTTTAATTAAATTATAAAATTCATTTTTTTAAGAATCTTGTTTTATTAATATTGGATGATCAATTAATGATGTTCTTTTTTTTCTAATAGTAATAATATAAAGTGCACCTTCTGCATCTTCTTGAGTATTTAAAGGAATTGAAGAAATAGCAATATTTAAATCTGATTTTTTAACAAAATAATCAAAATCTTGGTCACTAATTTCTGGGATAGCATTAACAATTATTTTTTTAATTGCTCTAAAAATTTTAATGTTTGAATCATAATCAGAACCTGTTGTATCTCTTGGTAAAACAAATTCAAAATCTTTTATATTTACAATATAATTCAAGATTTTTGAAACCTTAGCTTTTTCTTGAATACTATATTCTTCTTGAACCAAAATAATTCTAGGTCTTAATATACTTCTATCATTATAATTATTTCTACTATTTTTTCTATTTTCTTTAGAAATATCAAAATTAAATTCTAAATTTAAATTATCATAATCTTCTTCACTAACTATTGGAATAGAATCAACAACAACTTTTTTAATAGCTAATAAAACATTTTCTCTTTCATCATAATCAGAACCTGTTATATCTTTTGGTAATTCAATTTTTGGATTAGTTTCAAAGAATTTTTCAACAGATTCTATTTTTTGTATTCTTGTAAAAGTATTTGCTTGATTTAAATTTAAAGTAAAATCTTTTCCATCAACAGTAATTTCATATTGAGTTGATGTTTCACTATGAGCAGCAACTAACTTAATAGCTGATGAATCTAATTTTTTAGTAATTAAATGAGAATCACCCATATTAATTTCTGGAATAACAGCAACAATTTTTTTAATAATTTCTATTAAAATTTTAACATCTTCATTGTAATCAGAAGCAGTATCTTTTGGTAAAATAAGATTTAAATTACCTGAAGTTTCTAAATGTGTTTTAATTTTATCAATTTTTTCTTCATCGCTATATTGAGATTGATTTAATTCAAATCTAAAAGTTGTTCCAAAGAAAACAATTTCATATAAAGTTGATGGTTGATCATAAGTAGCAACCGAAGTAATTGGAGATGAACTTTCTTCTCTAGAAATAAAATGCTCAATATCATTAAAATTAATTCTTATAATACTATTAAAAATTATTTGTCTAATACTTGTTAAAATTTTAGAATCTGTGTTATAACTTGATCCAGTAATATCTTTTGGCAATTCAATTTTTAAATTTGATTTTAAATATTTTTTAACAACCCTAATTTTATATGATTCTGTAAATTGATCTTGATTTAAGTTTAAAGTAAAATCATGTTCACCAATAGAAATTTCATATTGAG
>CAKNAO010000079.1 GCA_929200685.1 uncultured bacterium
AAATTATTTAATAAAAGAAATTTTTTCAATATTATTTTCAACATTTTGAAATTCTAAATTACTTAATTCATCAAGATCTTTTTCAAGTTTTTCAAGTTCATAAATTCTTGGTTTTATAACTGGATTTTTTGGTGCAAATAATTCACAAGTTTCATTAGCTTTTTTAATTGAAATTTCATAGGTACCAATTTTTTTAGCTTCATTAATTGTTTCTAATTTATCATTTGTTAAAATTGGTCTATAAACTGGATATTTTGATTGATTTTGAATTACATGCATAGAATTAATTGTTTGGGAAGCAACTTGACCTAAATTTTCTCCATTTGAAATTCCTTGATATTTATTTTTTAATGCTAAATTAGAAGCAATTCGATAAAAAGATCTTCTCATTAAAATTATTTTATATTCTTTTCTATAAGTTAAACCAATGTAATTCATTAACTTAGTATAATTTGATCTATAAAGAATTGTTTTTCCTTGATATTTATTTAATAAATTAATTATTTTATTTACTTTAACAATTGTTTTTCGATCAGTATGAGGTGGAACTATAAAATTTAAAAAATCAATATGAACACCTCTTTTCATCATTTTAAAAGCTGCAACAGGTGAATCAATTCCGCCAGAAATTAAATGAAGAATTTTACCATTAACACCAATAGGATAACCACCTATACCTAAAATTCTTTCTAAAAAAATATATGAATTTTTATCTCTAATTTCAACTTCAATTTTAATATCAGGTTGAGAAAGATTAACTTTAAAATTTTTGTTTTGTTTTAAAATTAAATTTCCTAATTCTTTTTCTTTTTCCATTGAAGATTTTTTATATTTTTTTGAACTTTTTTTTACTTTTACTTTAAATGTTTTATCTTTTTTATTTTTAATTAAATTCAATGCTATATCATTAATTTCTTCATCATCAGTATTTGCAATTATAGTTGGAGAGTAAGAGTAAATTCCAAAAATATATTGAAGGTTTTCAATATTTTTTTTAGAATATGAAATATAAATTCTATCAAATTGAATATTTGTTTCAACTTTTAAAAGCTTATTAATATTTTTTGCAAGTTTTCTCACAAATGCCATTTTATTTTTACCTTTAGTTGATAATTCTCCAAATCTTATTAAAATATGCGTATACATTTTTATCCTTTTTAAATAATTTTACTTAATTCATCAATAATTAAATTAAGAGAAATTGCATATTTACCTTCAAGATATAAATTTTCTATTTTATTTAAGTTTAAATGAAGTTCATTATTTAAAGATCTTTTGGGTCCTAAATAATTAATTAAATTTTTTGTAATTTCTGCTAATTGAACATCTCCCATAACAACACTATATAAAGTTGAAGTATTAGAAGTTAATAATTTTAATTTTCCATTTAATTCATCATTAATTTGATTATTATGTATTTTTTTTGAAATATTTAAAATTAAATTTTCAATTCTATCTTTTTGTTTTTGAACTTTTTCAGTTAAAAAAATATCATAAGTTTTTATATTAAAATTAATTTCATTCATAGCAGCTTCTAATTTTTTAAATTTATTTTTAATAATTGTAACTTCAACATCTAAAGATCAAATATCTTCAAGAGTTTTATTCATTAATTTAATTAAAATATTTACATTATTCAATAAATCTTTTGTTCTTTTAAGTTTTGAAGAATAAGGAATATTTTTATTTTTAATACAATTTTCAAAACTTTTAGCAGAATTTTTTACTTTATTTGCTTGATTTTTTAATTGCATTATATTTTCTTCAATAGTTTGAGAAAATTTTTTACCTTCTTCAACTAACTTTACAATTTTTAATTTAATTGCTTTATATTCTTTAAATATTTTTTTTGTTTCTTCCATTATTAAATCTTTTTTATGGATAAAAATATTTCTACAAATTACTTCATAATTAATTAAGTTTTCAATTGATTTAATTGTTTTATAAATTTGTTTGATTTTTAATTTTGTTTGATTAAAATTTAATTTTATATATTCATCTTTTGCTTCTAAAAAATTTTTATGAATTTTTTTAATATTATCATTAAAATCAATATGATCAAATGAAGTTTTTAATTCACTTTTTTTTAATTTAAAATTATCTACAAGTTTTTGAACATGATTTTTAATAGTAATAAATAAATGTGTTTCAATTTTTTCAACTTCTGAAATAATAAAAACAAATTTTTTAACATTTTCAATATATAAAGAAAGTTGATTAAATGCTTCATAAATATTAAGTTCTTCTAAATATTTATGATAATTTTTATCATATTCTTCAATTTTTTTAGAAAAATTTTGTATCGGATCAATAATATTATTTAATTGCAACATATTTTCTCTA
>CAKNAO010000080.1 GCA_929200685.1 uncultured bacterium
TTGTTTTAAAAATAGTTCCTTTTTCTAATCATATATTTCCTTTTTTATTTTCATTATCGGGAATATAATTTCCTATAATTTTTTCATTATTAAGAGGACTTTTAATGTAGACTTTGATAGATTTTTTTTCATGATTTTTAATTTCATCTTCTATTAAACTATCATTAATATTTTTTTCTTCTTCATATTTAACATTGTAATCTAAAAGCTTAAGACCAAATAAAATAAAGTTTATGTGATTTTCCAATTCTTCTTTTTTTATAAATGGCAAAATAACTTCATCACCATTTTTTTTATTTTGTTCATTTTTTCATAATGTTGGAAGTAATTTAAAATGAGAAATTAATTTATTTTCTATATAAATTGTTTGATCTTTATCTAATTTATAACTATTTGAATCAGAGTAAATTATTATTACTCTATTAAATTTTTTATTTTTTTCTCTTATATGATTTAAAACTCTTTTTGAAATATCATTAGATTGACCTATATAAATTTCATTTTTTTGAGTTTCATCTTCTTCATCTTTAAAAATAAGTAAATATATACCTGTAAGTTGACTATTTTTCTTTTTAATTTCATTTTTAATAAATTCTGAATTAGATTTTGGAATATCTCAAATTATTAATTTATTACTATTTTCACTAAAAATTTTTATTCCATTTTCATTTGTGTGAAAATCTAAGTTATATCTTTTCATTGTAATTCTCCATAATTTAATAAAATTATATATGAAATTATAATTTATTATAGTATGTTGAAATTAAATATATTAATTATATAAATTTGAATTTTTTAATTTTTATAAATTAAATTATTTTATATTTAATTTATTTTTAACAAAAATATGTTCTTTATTATTTTTAGAATTAATTGTGATTAAAAAAACACCTGTCATTTGTGAAAATAAGAAAACCCAATAAAATCATGAAGTAACTCCTTGTGGTTTTTGAAAACCAACTACATTTAAAGCAAATAATAAAAGAACTAATAATGGAGTTATTAAAACTGTTAAATAATATAGTATATCAGCTCTTCCACCACCAATATTTGAAATGGCATATCAATATGAAGATCTTCCTCCTACAATTACTAGTCCAATACTTGATAAAATCAATCAACCTTGTCATGAGCTAAAAATTTTTCCAAGCATATTTAGAGTTTGTTTATCTTGTTTGCTTAGATAAGATAAAAATAATGTTAAAGGTATGAAAATTAAAAGATTTGTTGATGATGAAACAATTGATTTAATGCTTAATTTTTCATTATTATTTAATGATTGATCTTTACCAAATTTTTCAACATATTCAGCAACAATTGTTTCAACACTTCAAGTTAAAACTGCACAAATTGCAATTATAACACCAATAAAAATTCGAAAATTAAAATGAAATGATTGACCACGCACAAAAGATGAATAAATTGATATTCCAAGAAAACCAGTTATTGCTAGAAAAACTCCAATTCAAGAAATATATGATAATTTTGTTTTAAAAAATATTCTTGCAAAAAGAAGAACTATAATTGGTGAAAAATTAGAAAGAGCTGAACCATATGCTGCTCCTGAATATAAAATTGTAGCAGTTGTTAAAGTAAAACCAAGTGGGCCACCACATATTGAACCAAAAAATGTTCATCAAAAAGATCGTTTTTTTTCACGACTAATTTTGATAATTGTTTTTATAATATTTGTTTTTGTCTTTAAATTCATAAAAATATAAAGTAAAAAATCTTTAAAAAAAGATGTAATAAAAGAATAACAAATAATTTGTCAAATTGATAATTTTGCTTGATAACCAACTCCAAAAATAATGGCAAAAAGCAAAATATCTAGTACACTATCAATTGAATATAAAATTGGAGAAAAACCTCCATATCCAATACCTTTTTTTTCATTTTTAGAAAGTTTTTTAAACATTTTTTAAATTATAACATTTCATAAATAAATAATTATTTATAATTTATATAAAAGTTTATAATTTAAAAAATATCTTTTTATTAAAAATTTTAATTATTTATTAATAAAACACAAAACCCCTCCATATAGAGAGGCTTCTTTAGTGCTTGAGACTTTTCACATATTATATTAATAGAGGTGTTCTCATATAACATAATAATTTTATCATATGTTATATTTTTTAAAATTTTTTATTTTATTTTTTTATATTCATAATTTAAATTAATTTTTTAATCTTCTAAAAAATCTCATTCTTCTTCTTCTAATCAACCTGTATATACATTCATT
>CAKNAO010000081.1 GCA_929200685.1 uncultured bacterium
AATTTTAAAACATGATATTAAGTTAAAAGATGGAACTAAAATTGCAATAATTGATTCTAAATTTAATAGTATTTTTTTATTTAATTTTCTTTTAAAAAAATTAATTTATTTTTAAGTTATACATAAAAATTAAAATGCTTTTTTCTTTCAAGATTCATATATTTTGTCTTTTATTCCTTTAGAAAAATTAATTATTTTTTTTCTTTCTCTATAACTTGTTTTAGGCATTAAAATTAAAAATCTAATAATTAAGTTACCATTATAATATGAATTATCAAATTGAAATCCTTTGTTTTTAATTGTAATAGTATCACCATATTCAATTAAATGATTAAGTTTAATTTTTTCTATTCCATATGGAGTTGGAATTTCGATTTCTTTTTCTGCAATAACATCTAAAAATGAGATTGAAACATTAATTACAATATCATTATTATTTCTTTTATATATTTTATGTTTTTTAACAAAAACTATGATATATAAATCTCCATTAGGACCTCCATTAATTCCAGGACCACCAAATTCTCTTAAAACAATTTGTTGACCATCTTTAATTCCTTTTGGAATTTGAATTTCAACTTTTTTAGAAACTTTTTGATTATTTACATATTTATTAAGTTTTTGTTCAATTGTTTTTCCAAAAATAGATTCTTCAAAACTAATTGTGGTTTTCATTTGATAATCTTCACCTTTTCTAGGGCGATTTTGGTTTCTTTTACCCCCTCCAAAAAAAGAAGATATTATGTCTTCAAAATCTCCAAAACCTTCAAATTCATTAAAACCACTAAAACCACTAAATCTAGAATTAGCATCAAAAGCATTATGTCCAAATTGATCATATTTTTGTCTTTTTGTATCATCAGATAAAATTTCATAGGCTTCATTTATTTCTTTAAATTTTTCTTCTGAACCAGCCTCTTTATTTTTATCAGGGTGGTATTTCATTGCAAGTTTTCTAAATGCTTTTTTAATTTCTTGTTTAGTAGCATTCTTGCTAATACCTAATATTTCATAGTAATCTCTTTTATTCATAAAACTATTTTAGCACAATAAGCATAAGAGTGCCAAAAAATATAAAAATTAATTTTTTAAATATTATATAATTAATTTATGAAAAAATTAGGTATTTTAGTTGATTCATTTTGTGGGTTAAGAAAAATAGAAGTTGAAAAATTAGGATTGGAATATATATCGCTTGTAATTTTTATAGATGGAATTAAAATTCAAGAAGGAGAAAAAGAAATTCTTACTGAAATAGCACCAAAAATTTTAAAAGCTAAAGAAGTTAAAACATCATTACCAACTATTGGGATTTTGAAAAAAAAATTAGAAAAAATGAGTAAAGAATATGAAAATGTTATTTATCTTCCTGTTAATAAAGGTTTATCTTCAACATATTCAGTAGCATATGCAACAGCAAGTAAGATGAAAAATGTTTATGTAGTAAATTCATGTTTTGCAGGAACAGCTTCAATTTATAATGCTAAAAAAATATTAAAAAAATCTAATTTAAAAAACATTAAATCAATTATTAATCAAATTAAAAATAATAGTAAAAAATCATATTGTTGAGTTATTCCTAAAGATGTTCAACAACTTATTAAAAGTGGTAGATTAACAGGTGTTAAGAAAATAATTATGAAAAAAACAAAATTAATTCCACAATTATTTTTAACAGAAAATGGTTTTTCAATTAAAGGAATTAAAAAGAATTTTTATAAAACAATTTATTCAATAGCTAAAAAAACAATTTTTAAAATTGAAAAAAGTGGTTTATCAATTAATGATTTTGTTTGAGAAATAATTCATACAACTGATCAAAAAACTTTAAATTCTAGTAAAAAAGCTTTAGAAGAAAATGGAATTAAAAAGTATAATGTTGTTTTAGCTTCAAGTTCAACAACTTGTCATGCTGGTGTTGGAAGTATAGGGATTCAAGCTTATATAAAATAAAAAAAACAATCATGTTTGATTGTTTTATTTTATGATTGATACGTTAATTGCTTTTTCTCTACCATCTTCTTGAGTGGCAACTTCAAAACTTACTTTATTGCCTTTTTCAAGTTTTTTAAATTCATCTTTTGTTTTAATTTCTGAGTAGTGAACAAATATTTCATTTTCTCTATCTTTAGTTTCAATAAAACCATAACCTTTATCATTTCAAAACTTTACAAAACCTTCCATTCATTTCCTTTCCATATATTTGTCTCAATTATATATGT
>CAKNAO010000082.1 GCA_929200685.1 uncultured bacterium
ATATAAAACTCTAAAACAAAGTTTTATATATTATTTATTAATATGTTTTTAAACAATTTCTACTTCAGCCCCAACTTTTTCAAGACTAGTTTTTAATTCTTCAGAAACTTCTTTTTTAACATTTTCTTTAAGCAATATAGGAGCAGATTCAACTAATTTTTTAGCATCCATTAACCCTAATCCTAAAGCTTCTTTAACTATTTTAATAACAGCAACTTTATTACCACCAAATGATTTTAAATTAACTGTAAATTCTGTTTTTTCTTCAACATTTTCATTTGTTTCAGAATTTGTTGTAGTAGCAACTATAGTTGGATCAATACCAAATTCTTCTTTTATTGCTTCAACTAATTCCATAACCTCTTTAATATTCATTTCTTTTAATGATTCAATGAATGATTCTTTTGTTAATTTTGCCATATTATTCTCCTTTTTTATTTTTTTCTATTTTATTTTTATTAATAAATAAATGATTGCTTTTAGTTAATTCTACAAGTCCAATTCCAACATACTTAATTGGTGAAATAAGTTGGGTTGCAAGTTTTATAATAGCTTCTTCAAATGTTGGAAGTGTAGCAATTTCATTAATTTTATTAGCATCAATAACTTTTTTTTCATAAATACCACCTTTAATTTTAAGAACTTTAAATTCTTTTGAAAATTTGGCAATAATTTTAGCTGGTGAAATATCATCATCAATACCAAAAGCAAAAACATTTGATCCAATTAAAAAAATTTTTAATTCTTCAACACCAAATTTTTTAGCTGCTAATTTAAATAAACGATTTTTATAAACTTTTATTTCAACATTTTTTTTCCTTAATCTATTTCTAAGTTCTTGAAATTGTTTAACATTTATGTTTTGATAATCAGCAATTACAAGTGCTTTAGAATTATTAAGTTTATCAATAATTTCTTTAATTATATTAACTTTGAATAGTCTATTTGAATTTATAATTAATCTCCTTTTTAATAATTTGCAATAATAATTATAAAAATTTCTTTAGAAATAAAGAAATTTTAGAAAGTATAGGTATTATTTTTAAATAATCTTATACATTCGGCAACTTATTTAAATCTTTTAAGATAGTTACTGTCTTTATGTATTGCTCTAGAATTATACAATATATTAAAAATAAAAAATAACCATTAAAGATTATTTTTTATTTTTAAAATTTAAAATTAAGCTTGTGCTTCAACAAAAAGAACTACATCTTCTTTAGATAAATCAGCACCAGTACCAAAAGTAAGTTCAATTTTAACTCTTTTTGGAGAACTAAGATCAAAAGTATTTTCACCGTTTGAAGTAGCAATAGCTTCTAAAGTATCACCACTTGAACCTTGAATTTCCTTTACTACAATATTAATACTTCCAGCTTGAGTTGGAGTAGCAACACGATCTGTGCCAGGTTTTGCATTAAGAGCAAGCGCAATACCTACAGATAGTTCTTGATCTGTTCATGCATTACTTGTTCCAGCATCGGCAACTCCACTAATTGCATTTATGTTTGAAATATCAATTATTAATTTTGTTGCAGAAGTTGAATGCATTTCAACTAATTTTTTTGCCATCATTAATTGTTCATCATGATTTTCTTTATCAGTTTTTTTTCTAACTTTAATTTCAAAACTATCAACTACTTTAGTTTCTCCAGCTTTAACTGTAACAAAAACTTTTGTTGCAGTTGCTTCAGTTGTTCCTGTTATAACTGCTAAAGTAGAAGAATCTTCAGCATCAGTAGCAGCTTTAACCATTAGTGTATGTCCTTTTAACAATACTAATGCATGTTCTTTTTCAAGTCATGAAATAATTGCATTAGCTTGAGTTTGACCAGTTGCACTTGCACCTACACTATTAAGTAGTACAATTTTTGAACTAAAAGCCTCTTTTATTTTTTCACTAATTGATTTTTCTTCTTCTTTTTTAGTTTCTGAACAAGCAACTACACCAACAATAGGTGTTAAAATTGCAGCAGCTGAACCTAAGCTTAAAAATGTTTTTTTCATTTAATTCCTTTCCATTTTATATTTTAAATGTATACATTTGTACAAACAAAATGAATGTACTCTTTTATTATATAC
>CAKNAO010000083.1 GCA_929200685.1 uncultured bacterium
ATTTTTTTACTTCTTTTTCAGTTGAACACTTTAATACTTGGGATGCAAGATTTTTTGCTTTTACAAAATTAATTTTAGATATTAATTTTCTTGAAGAAAGAATTGAACTAGCAGACATTGAAAATTCATTTAAACCCATACCAATTAATATTGGAATAGCATATTGATCACTTGCCATTTCACCACACATTCCAACTCATTTGCCTTCTGAATGAGCTCCTTCAATAGTCATTTTTATTAATTTTAATATTGATGGATTAAGTGGTTGATATAAATATGAAACATTTTCATTCATTCTATCAGCAGCCATAGTATATTGCATTAAATCATTTGTTCCAATTGAAAAAAAATCAACATATTTTGCAAATTGTTTTGCAATTAATGCTGTTGCTGGAACTTCTATCATTATTCCAATTTCAATATTATTAGAATATTTAATTTTTTGTTTATCTAAATCTTTTTTTGCTTTTTCAAATTCATTTTTTACTTCTAAAAATTCATTAATTGTTGCAATTAATGGAAACATAATAGCTAAATTTCCATGTATTGATGCTCTAAGAAGTGCTTTTAATTGAGTATTAAAAATATCTTTTTTATCTAAACTCATTCTTATTGCCCTATAACCTAAAAATGGATTTAATTCTTTTGGGAAATTAAAATAATTAAGTTTTTTATCTCCTCCAATATCTAGAGTTCTAATAATAACTT
Source organism: uncultured bacterium (assembly GCA_929200685.1). Taxonomy (GTDB): domain Bacteria; phylum Bacillota_I; class Bacilli_A; order Mycoplasmatales; family Metamycoplasmataceae; genus DT-68. The sequence continues at coordinate 709 of CAKNAO010000083.1, forward strand.
TTTTATTTTTCATATTTTTTAATACTTTTGAATATGAATGATATTGTTCTTCTTCTGTGGGTCAATCATTAGCATCCATATATAAAAATTCTGATCTTAAAAGGCCAATTGCTTCTGCATCATTTTTAATAATTTGGGGAAGATCATTTAATGAACCAATATTTGCCGCAAGTTCAACTTGATGACCATCATTAGTAAATGTTTTTTTTCCTTTAAAATTTAAATTTTCATTTTTTTGTTCTTCAATTAATTTTTGTTTTTGTTTTAATTCATTAATTTCTTTTTTTGAAGGATTAATTATTATTTCACCAGTTTCTCCATTCATTGAAATTAAATCATTTTTCTTTATTAATTTAGTAACATTACCTAAACCTAAAATAGCTGGTATTTCAAGTGATCTGGCTAATATTGCTGCATGAGAAGTTTTACCACCAATATTAGTTAAAAAACCTTTTACATATTTTTTATTAAGTTGAATTGTATCAGAAGGAGTCAAATCATAAGCAACAATTATTACTTCTTCATTAATTGAAGAAAGATCAACTTCTTCTACACCAGCTAATAAATGAATAATTTTATTTAAAACATCTTTAACATCAGTTGCTCTTTCTTGCATATAAGGATCTTCCATTGATTGAAACATTTTAATATATTTTTTAAAAACTAGGTTAGTAGCATATAAAACATTATATTTTTCATTTTCAATTATTTTTTTAATATCATTGAAAATAGCAATATCATTAGCAATTTGAATATGAGCATCAAATATAGAAGCTTTTTCAAAACCTAAATTTTTTAAAGCATTTTCTTTAATTTTTTGAATTTTTTCAATCGTTAATTTAATAGCATCTTTAATTTTTTGAATTTCAATATTTGAATTAGAAATTTTAGAATTATTTATTTTAATATCATTTTCAACATATTTAAAAACTTTTGCTATAGAAATACCATTAGAAGAACCAATTCCACTAAACTTATTATTCATTTTTCTCCTTTTAGAAAAAACTTAACTAAATTAAGTTGTTTTCTTTTAAAGATTTTTCAATTGCTTTAATTGCTTCTTTTTCATCAGAACCAATAGCTTCAATATGAATTTCTTCTCCTTGCTTAACTCCAAGGGCCATAACATTCATTATAGATTTAAGGTTTCCTTGATTACCTTTAGAAGTAATTGTAATTTCTGAATCATATTTTGATGCTGCTGCTACAACAATTGAAGCAGGTCTTGCATGTAAACCAATAGGATCAGAAATTTTAACTGTTAATTTTTTCATTTTTCTCCTTAAATATTTTATAAAATTTTTTAATAAATAAACTTTTTATAAATTAATTATATATATTTTTTTACA
>CAKNAO010000084.1:0-879 GCA_929200685.1 uncultured bacterium
AAAGAAGAATTTAATTCTATATTAAATGGTTTAATTAATCATATTAATGATAAAAAAATATTTCAAATAGAAAATATTGATTTATTAACAACATCAATTAATAGTATTGAAAAATTAATAAATTTTTTCAAAAATAATGGAGTTCAATCAAATAATTTTTATTTATCTAAATTATTAAAATTTTCTTTAAGATTTCCAACTTTCCAACTTCAAAGATTAAGAGTTCAATTTCAACTTCCAAAACTCAAAAAACAAGTATATATGTTCTTTTTAAAAGATATAATTGCTATAGGTAATGGCGCATTAAACACAGAGTCACAACCTCGAAATATTAAATTAGAGTTTGATTTTTTTGATGTTAAAAATGTTGAAATTTTAAATTTAAAAATTATTTCAAAAAATTTAAATATTTATTCTAAAATAATTTCAATATTTAATGAAATGAAAGAATTTTTTAAAAAAAATAAACCTAAATATATATTTAAAGATGAATGAGAATGAAACTCGCAAAATATTTTTTGAAAAAAAGCAAGCGATATATTTTCAAGTAATATTGAATGAAAAAATATTTTAAATAAATTAAAATCTTTTGAATTTGCCTATTTTTCATCTAAAGTAGGAATTAATTTGAATATTTTCAAACCAATAAATTGAAAATATGAAAATTCAGAAATACTATATGGTTATGATGGTTGATTAAAAACACAAAATTCTTATGGTATTTTATTTATTAATAATATTATTTATAATGCTAATTCACAAAAAGATTATATGAGTGAATGAATAGAGAAAAAATTGCTTGTTCAAAAAAATTTAAATAAAGAAATTTTTGAATCAATAGAAAAAAATAATTTGGAATATACTAATGACAAAATTTTT
>CAKNAO010000084.1:889-1997 GCA_929200685.1 uncultured bacterium
ATAATATTGAATGAAAAAATATTTTGAATAAATTAAAATCTTTTGATTTTTTTTATCAACGTTCTGATTCTGAAAAAATCATGTTTTCAATTGCTAAACTTTTGAATTGAAAATATGAAAATTCACAATCATCAAATGATTATGATGGATGAAAATCATCTTTTTCTGGTAATTTTGCTATTTGAAAATCAAAATTTGTTAAATATAATGCTAATTCACAAAAAGATTATTTAGAAAAAATAATAAATGAAAAATTAATTTTACAAAAAAAAGTAAACAAAGAAACTTTTGAATTAATAGAAAAAAATAATTTACAATATATTGAAAATGAATTTTTTGAAAATATAAATGAATTATCTCAAGAAGTTATTAATTTAAAAATTAAATATAATTCAAAATTTAAAATTGATTATAATCCTAAAAAATATTATGTTGAATTTAGTTTTTTTGATAATTCAAATAAATTTTTATATAAAATTGTAAAAAATATTTGAGAAAAAGTGAGTGAAAAAGAACTAGAAAAAGCAAAAAAAGAAGTTAAAGAATTATATGAAAAAAGTAAAGAAGAATTAAGTAAATTAAAATTAAAAGAAAAATTTGATAAATTTAATAAAAAATTAGATGATTTATATCAAGAAACTAGATTTAAAAAACTTGAAAATAAAAAACTTGATAAATTTCAACTTGAAAATATTATTAATGATTATAAAACAAATATGTCTAGATTATGAGAAGAGATTTTAAAGCAAAAATATGAAGAAAAAAAAGAAGAAATTCAAAATTTAAAAGGTGCTTTTGATGAAGATAAAAAAAGACTTTTAGAAAAATTAGATAAAGATTTATTAGAAAAACTTCAAAAACTTAGTGAAAAAAATTTAAGTTTAAATGATTTTTCTAAATTACTTAATTCAATGGATTTAAATTTTAAAAAAATTATAGATTCTAAATTTATTATTTCAAAAACATTTAAATATGCTTTAGTTACTTCAGCTTCTTTTCTTGGAATTGGTTCATTAATTTCTGGAGGAACAACTATTAGTTTAATAAAATCAAAAAAAGTTTTTAAAAAAAGTAAATTAAAAATTAAATCAAGAAAAGGACTTATTAT
>CAKNAO010000085.1 GCA_929200685.1 uncultured bacterium
ATAATAACTTTTTTAAAATTAATTTTTTATTTTAAGGAAAAAATGGAAAAAAAATACAATCACTTAGAAATTGAAAAAAATAAAAATCAAAAATGAATAAACAAAAAATTTTTTTCTAAATATGATAAAAATAAAAAAAATTATTCTATCATTTTACCACCACCAAATGTTACTGGCAAACTTCATTTAGGTCATGCATGAAATAGTTATATTCAAGACACAATAATTAGATATCAAAAATTAAAAGGTAAAAATGTTCTGTGAATTCCAAGTATGGATCATGCCGGAATTGCTACACAAGCAAAAGTTGAAGAAAAATTATTAAAAAATTTTATTACAAAAGAAAAACTTGGAAAAGAAAAATTTTTAAAAAAAATTTGAGAATGAAAAGAAGAATATGCAAAAAATATTAGAAAACAATGAGGGAAACTTGGGCTTGCTCTTAATTATGAAAAAGAAAGATTTACAATGGACAAAAAACTTGTTGAAATTATTCAAAAAGTTTTTATAAAAATGTACAATGATAAATTAATTTATAAAGGAGAAAAATCAATTAATTGGGATCCAAAACTTCAAACTGTTCTTTCAAATATAGAAGTTATTAACAAAGATACAATTCAAAAAATGTATTATGTTAAATATGATTTAAAAAATGGTGGTTATATTGAAGTTGCAACTGTTAGAATTGAAACTCTTTATTCAGATGTTGCAATTGCTATTAATTCAAAAGATTTTTCCAAAAAAAATTTAATAGGTCAAATTGCTATTCATCCACTTAATAAAAAAGAAATCCCAATTATTAGTGATGACAAAATTGATATTTCAAAAGAAACTGGAATTATGAAGGTTTCAGCTCATTCTCACCTTGATTTTGATATCATCAAAAAAAATAATTTAAAAATTATTGAAACAATCACAAAAAAAGGATATTTAAATAAAAATTGCCAAGAATTTAATGGTATTGAAAGATTTGAAGCTAGAAAATTAATTGTTGAAAAATTAAAAAAAATGAATAAAATAACTAAAATTAAAAAAATTATTTCACCAGTTGGTTATTCTGAAAGAACAGGTGAAGCAATTGAAATTTTAGTTCAACCACAATGATTTGTTAAAATGAAACCACTTGCAAAAAAATTAATTAATAATATAAAAAGTAAAAATAAAGTAAATATTCATCCTCAAAGATTTGAAGAGAATCTTTTAAAATGAATGAAAGAAATTAAAGATTGATGTATTTCAAGACAATTATGATGAGGCCATAAAATTCCTGTATGATATAAAAATAAAAAAATAAAAGTTCAAATCAATTCACCTGGAAAAAATTGAAAGCAAGATGAAGATGTACTTGATACATGATTTTCATCAGCTCTTGTTCCATTTTCATTTTTAAATTGACCAAAATTAAAAGATATTAAAAATCATTATCCAATTTCATTACTTGTGACAGCTTATGATATCATTTTTTTTTGAGTTGCTAGAATGTACTTTCAATCAATTTATGTAATGAACAAAAAACCATTTAAAGATGTTTTGATCCATGGTTTAATTAGAGATAAAAATGGAAAAAAAATGTCTAAATCATTAGGAAATGGTATTGATCCAATGGAAATTATTGAAAAATATGGTTCAGACTCTTTAAGATGATTTTTACTTACAAATTCAACTCCTGGAAAAGATATTAAATTTTCATTTAAAAAAATAGAAGCAGCATGAAATTTAAATAATAAAATTTGAAATATTTCAAGATATATTATGAATATTAAAAATGATAAAAAAAATATAAATGAAGTAGATAAATGAATTATTAATAAATTAAATAAATTAGAAAAAAATATTTCTTCAAAAATGAAAAAATATGAATTTACAATTATTGGTAAAGAAATTACAAAATTTATTAATAATGATTTTTCTTCATGATATATTGAATTTTCTAAAAATATTTCTAATAGAAATATTGCAATAAAAATACTTAAAAAAATATTAATTATTCTTCATC
>CAKNAO010000086.1 GCA_929200685.1 uncultured bacterium
GTTATAATTAAAATATTAAATTTTGAAGGGTAAAAAATAAAAATTAGAAATGAGATTTTTAAATATTAAAATAATTTAAATAATTTAAAAATTATTTTAATAAAAAATTAAATATTTATTTTTTTTAACATCAAAAAAATAAATTTCTTGTTTTATTTCAATTTTAAAAATATGTTTAAAAAAAACAATAAAAAAACAATAAAATTTATAGATCTTTTCGCTGGTATTGGTGGTTTTCATCAAGCATTAAAAAATGTTGTTAAAGAAAATTCAAACTTAAATTCTAAATGTGTTTTTGTAAGTGAAATTGATAAAAATGCTATTAAAACTTATGTTGAAAATTTTAATTTTCCAAAAGATAAAATAGTTAATATTAGAGACATTAAAAATTATGGAAAAGATGTTCCTGATCATGATTTTTTATTTGCAGGTTTTCCATGTCAAACATTTTCAAATGCTGGTCATAAAAAAGGTTTTTTAGACAAAATTAGAGGAACATTATTTTTCGATGTTGCTAAAATTATTGAAAAAAAAAAACCTAAATATTTTCTTTTGGAAAATGTAAAACATCTTACAAATCATGATAATGGAAAAACTTGAAAAATAATTATTAAAACTTTAAAAAAATTAGATTATATAGTTAATGATGAACCATTAATAATTTCTCCTCATGAATATGACATTCCACAAGAAAGACAAAGAGTTTTTATTATTGGTATTTTAAAAAACAAAAAAACAAAAAAATATAATAAAATTAATTTTAATAATTTATATATTGATTTAAATAAAAATAAAAAAAATAATTTTCATATCAATGATTATAATTCTTGAAAAGAAATAAAAAAGTATATTGAAAATAATTTTTTAGAAAAAAATGTTGCAAATAAATATTATTTAAATGCAAAAAATAAAAAAGATAAATATTTAATAAATGTTTTAAATGCTTGAGAAAAATTTATAAAAAATATTAAAACACCAAAAGGAAGAACAATACCAGTTATTTGATTAAATGAATTTTTAGATTTAGACTACAATATCAATCATTTTTCTAAATGAAAACAAAAATATATTCAAGATATGAGAATAATTTATAAAATGAATAAAAAATTTATTGATAATTGAATGAAAAAATATGATGTTATAAATTGAAAAAAAAGAGAACAAAAATTAGAATGACAAGCTGGTAAAGATATAAGAAATATAAAAGATTCTTTTATTCAACTAAGACAATCTGGAATTAGATGCAAAAGACCAATAAAATTTCCAACCCTCGTGGCAATGGTGCAAATTCCAATCATTTTTGATAATCAAAAAAATAAGTGAAGAAAATTAACACCTCGAGAAACTTCTAATTTACAATGTTTTCCAAAAGATTTTAAAATATTTAGTGATTTAAGTTTAAATAAAAATGCTGATTTTTATTCTTATAAACAATTTGGTAATTCAGTTAATGTTAATATAGTTTCTAAAATACAAAAATTCATTTTAAATGAAAAAGGTTTAGAATATGTTGAATAATAAAAACAAAACAAAATATAAAATGATAGATTATGATGGTTCAATACATTATGAAGAATCTCCTAGATATAAACAAAGTGATTTTATTAGACAACTTAAATATATAAAAGAATATTTTTTTGTTGAACCTTATGATAAAAAAAATGGTAAAAATATTTCTTTTAAATATAAAAATAAAATGCAAAATGCTTTAATTTTAAGAATTACTTCTTCAGGTGATAAAAATAATCTTGAAAATAAAAGAATTTTAATAACAAAATCAGACATTTCAAGAAAAAAGAAACCAGATTTTGTTATTGCAATTTATGAATTTAAAAATAATATTTTATATGCTTCAATTAATGATTTTTTTGATTTTCAATTTTCTTCCAATAATTCAACAACATTGACTTGAATAAAATTTTCTCAATTAAAAAAAGCCACTAAAAATGGTTTTGATATTTCTCCACCGAAAAAAAGAAAAAAAACAAAAAAA
>CAKNAO010000087.1:0-1411 GCA_929200685.1 uncultured bacterium
AATTGCTTCTTTATTATCAGTGATTGAACCACTTGTTGCTGCAATAGTAACTTCTTTTGAAGTTAAAGTATTTAATAATTTTTTAATTCCATTAACATCATCTTGATTTAATTCATTTGTGTTTTTTGGTCTTATAATATTAATATTAATTGTGTAAATTTCATCAATAAAAATTGTCAAAGTAACTGGAATTTTAATTCCAGGAGTTAAAGCAATAATATCATCATCAATAATTTTTTCAAGATCTTCATCACTTAATTTATCATTATCTTTTTTAAGTTGAACTTTAATAGCATCTAAAATTTCTTCATCATTTCTAGTATTGGTTGTAGCAGGTAAAGTAAGATCTTTATTTTTAATTTTGTCTTGAATTTTATTAATTTTTTGAATATTTGGTAAATCTCTTGTAACAAAAATATCAATTGTATCTTTTTCAGTTTCAATTTTAATTGTTAAAGTAATAGTAGTTTTTTCACCAATAATTAATGAACTAATATTATGCCCAATAATTGCACTAGTATCTATATAATTTAATGAATTATTATTTTCTCTAAGTTTGCTTTGGATTAAAAATAAAATTTCTTTTGCTTTTAAAGTATCAACATTAGTAGGTAAAACAATATCTTTATTTTTGATTTTTGATTTAATTTTTTTAATTTTAGATTTTAATTTAATTGTATTTTTGAGTTTTTTAACAAAAATGAAAATTGTACTAGTCTGATCACCAACAGCAATTTTTAAAGTAACTGTAGTTATATTTCCAGGAATTAAAGTTTCAATATTATCATCAATAATTCTTTTTAGATCTTCATCACTTAAATTTTTATTATCTTTTTTAAGTTGAACTCTAATAGCATCTAAAATTTTAGAATCATTTGAAGTATCAATATTAGAATTTAAAATGATATCTCTTTTTTTAATTTTATCTCGAATTTCTTTAATTTTTTCTAAATTTAATTCAATTTGAGTTTGACTTCTTTTAACCGTAAATTCTCTTAATTCTTGATTAACACTACCTTTTGATAATTGAATTGTAAATGCAACACCTTCAAGATTAATTTTGGTGTCTTCTTCTTTAATAGAAACAGTAACTCCTTTTAAATCTGAAGGATAATCACTTAAAGCTTTAATTTTTTCAAGAATTGAATTTTTATTAGTTGTTATTGAACTACTTGATTCATTAATAGTAATTTCTTTTGGATTTAAAGCATTTAATGCATTTTTAATTTCATTAACATCATTTTGATCTATTTCAATTTGAGTTTGACTTCTTTTAACCGTAAATTCTCTTAATTCTTGATTAATATCACCTTTTGATAACTCAATTGTAAATGCAACACCTTCAAGAGTAATTTCGGTGTCTTCTTCTTTAATAGAAACAGTAACTCCTTTTAAATCTGAAGGATAATCA
>CAKNAO010000087.1:1511-1961 GCA_929200685.1 uncultured bacterium
CTTAAAGCTTTAATTTTTTCAAGAATTGAATTTTTATTAGTTGTTATTGAACCACTTGATTCATTAATAGTAATTTCTTTTGGATTTAAAGCATTTAACAATCTTTTAACTTCATTAATATCATTATTTATTTCAGTTAAAGTTGGATTTCTTTTAACTCTAAATATTGAAACATCTTTTGATTGACTATTTTTTGTTAAAGTAATTTCAAAATCAACTCCTAAAGGAGTAATAATAATAGAACTTTCTTTTATTGAAATAGTTACTCCTTTTAAATCTAAAGGATAACCACTTAAAGCTTTAATTTTTTCAAAAATTAAATCTTTATTAGCTGTTATTGATCCACTTGATTCATCAATATTAACTTCTTTTAAATTCAAATTTTCTAATGATTTTTTAATTTCATTAACATCATCTTGATTTAATTCAATTTGAGTTTTACTTCTTTTA
>CAKNAO010000088.1 GCA_929200685.1 uncultured bacterium
ATATTAATATGTTCTTTAATTTGATTAAAATATAATATTCCTGATTGAATTGAAAAAAATGATGCAATATAAATTGGAATATTTAACAAATAAAGACTATAATGTCCCGAAAAAACATTGAAAGTTAAAAAAGTTTTATTAAACATTGGATAAATAAAAAAAATTATTAATATGCCAAAACTTAAAATAATTGTTTTTATTTTTCCATAAAATGAAGCTGCTATATTTATTTTTTTTGAAGCTGCTAAATTTCTTAAACCATCAATAATTAAATCTCTTAAAATAAAAATTATTATTAAATAAAATGGAATAATTTTCATTAAAACAAGCATTATAAGGGCTGAATTTATAATTATTTTATCTGCAAGTGGATCAAATAATTTTCCGAATGTTGTTATTTGATTATTTTTTCTTGCTAAATAACCATCAATGTAATCAGTGAACATCGCTATTATAAAAACAATTCCAGCAAGAAAAAATGTCATTATTTTTGTTGAATAAAAATTATCATATGAAAGTTTTCCAACATTAAAATATGAAATAAACATTAAAGTTAAAAACGGAATAATTAATGTTATTCTAAATAAAGTTAATTTGTTGGGTAAATTCATTATTTTTTTAAATCCTTTAATATTTTTTTAGCTTTTATTCTTTCTTTTTTAACAAAATTTTTATCAAGTTTTTTAATTTCTTTTTTAACAATATTAATATCATCAACAAATTTCTTTTTTCAAGTTGTTGCACTTTCTTTTTTCATATTTTTAATTATGTTAATTATTTTGTTATTTTCTTTTCTTTTTTCAGCAAGCACATAATCTTTAGTTTCTTGATAATTGTTAATAATATTTTTAATTTGGTTTTTAATATCTCCCATTTTCATCTTGCCAATTGAAGGTTTGAAATTTTTTAAAAGATTTTCATTATATAAATAAATTTCTTCAATAAATATTAAAACATTTTTAATTGATTCTTTTTGTTTAAATTTAAAATTTTCAAATTCTATTTTTTTCTTTTTAGCATTTATTTTATCCTTAATAGCCATAACAACTAAAAAAGTCATTATTAAAAAAACAAGAACACCCATAATTATTCACATTGTCATAAATAAACTCCTTAATTTAATTTTTAAAAATTTTTATCAACTTTATTATATTCTTAAAATAGAAAAAAAACATACAAAAAGTATGTTTTTATGGCCACTAATTAAAGTGTTTTTTGTGCATGTAAGCCGCATTCTGTACTCTAGTGAGTTTCCAATCATTTATCTGTAATTTCTTACTCTTTGCTTAGTTGAATTTTCTTTACAAAGACTCCCCTACCAAAATTTGGGTTTCTAGCTTGTGGAGTTTACCGCGTTTCACTCTAACTTAAAAGATTCGTCTCTGTGGCACTAGTCGTCTAACCTTGGATTTATTAGATCCAACACAAACACTACTTGCATCGCAGCAAAGTGCTAGTGCGGACTTTCCTCTACATATTGTAGCGATTGGACTGCACAAAATAATTATAAAATAATTTAATAATTTAAAATAAATAAAAAAAATTATTTTTTTAAATTATCTATTTTTTTATTAAGTTCTGGAATTTTTTTATTAAGTTCTGAAATTACTTTAGTAAGTTCTGGAGTTGTATTTTTATTAATATTATCAATTTGATCTTTTTGATTTTCAATTTCAAGTTTTAAATTTTCAATTTTTTCATCTTTAGTTGATAAAATAGCCATTTTTTCTTCAAGTTTATCTTTTAGTATTTCAATCTCTTGTTCAAAAGATTTATAATCTTCCAAAATTAGATCTAAATAAGTATCAACTTGTTTAGCATTATAACCAGAAAGTTCAATATCAAATTTTTTATTTAAAACAATTTTTGAATTTAATTTTTTTTTCATGATTTGATTTGAAGTAACGACCGGAAACAGATTATT
>CAKNAO010000089.1 GCA_929200685.1 uncultured bacterium
AAATAAAATTATTCAAAAATATTTAGAAAATAGTAAAAATTTAAATATTGTATTTCCCAAAGAAAATACAGGTTTTGAATATAACACTGATGCTAAAATTTTAAAAAATATTAGAAAAAAAATTATTGATTCTATTGCTAAAATTAAAATTAGTGATTTTTATTTAATTACTAAAAAAATAAGTGAAAAAGATATTGATTCTATACCTATATATAACTTAAATCAGCAAGGAATTTCTTATAAAATTCTTGTTGGTAACAAAGAATTTGAATTAAAATTATCAAAACATAAAAATAAAATTGAAAAAATTAAATATTATTTAAAATTTATTACAAATACTTTTAAAATTACAACTTTATTACCAAAAGATACTATTGGTAATAAATATAATGAAGATAATAAAATTTTAGAAGCTATTAGAAAAAAAATAATTGATAGTATTATAGGACTTAAAATTATTGATGCTAATTTAATTAATAAAAAAGAAGGTACAACTAATATTAATTCAATTCCTACTTATGGAGAAAAAGAAATTAATTATAAAATTACTGTTGGTGGAGAAGATTTTGATTTAAAATTAAAACAAGAAAAATATACTAAAAATGAAAAATGAAAAATGAATGTTATTAAAAAATATTTTGAAATTTTAAGTAATTTAAATCTCATATTACCAAAAGTTACTTATGATAATGATATTAGTATTTTAGAAGCTATTAAAGTAAAGCTTATAAATGATATTGAAGGTATTTCAAATAGTGATTCTCATTTAATAATTAAAAAAGAAGATTCAAGTGAAGTAAATGAAGTTGCTACTCATGATGAGACACCAACTCAATATATAATTACTATTGATGAAGAAGATTTTGTTTTAAAATTAAATAAAGATATTTAAAAAATATTAATTAAAAAAATGAATTGTATATAATTTTAATATGATTAATATTAATTTTATTAATAAATCAAAATATAAATTCAAATACAAAATAATTTATAAAAAAATTGTTAAAATAACTAATAAAATTTTAAAAATTAATGGAAAAACAGAACTTAGTATAATAATTATTAATAATTTTCAAATGAAAGAAATATCAAAAAAATATAGAAATAAAAATAGTTATACAGATGTTTTATCATTTCCTACCAATTATAAAAAATTAAAAGAACAAATAGGTTACAATATGTTTGGTGATATTTTTTTTTCTTGAGAAGAAATAGAAAAAAAGTCTAAATTATATAAACATTCAATAAAAAGAGAATGATGTTATTTATTTGTTCATTCTCTTCTCCATCTTATAGGTTATAATCATGAAACAAAAAAAGAGGAAAAAAAAATGAATTCCATTGCATATAAAATTATGGATAAAATAAAGGTTAATAGAAATGTTTAATTTTTTTAAAAAGATAAGAAAAAAATGAATATATTCAATGATTGGTATTTGGACAGCATTTAAAGAAGAAAAATCATTATGAGTATTTTTAATTTTATTTCCAATTTTAATTTTTATTGGATTTTGAATTAAACTTTCAATTATTGAATGATCTATTTTTGTAATGATTTTTTTTGTTTCAATATCAATTGAAATTATGAATACTGCTATTGAAGCAACAGTTGACACAATATCCTTTCAATACAATGTTAAAGTTAAGAAAATAAAAGATATTGCTGCTGGAGCAACATTAATAATTTCAATTGGTTCAACAATTACTTTATTTTTAATATATGTTCCTAAAATAATAGATTTTTTATAAATTTTTTAATTTAAAACATTAAAATTAAAAATTATAAAAATAAAAAAGAATATATTTTTATATATTTATAAATAATTCTAGCTTTTAATTTTAAATTTGGATAAAGTTTTAATTTATTATTTATAAAATGAATTTTAAATAAATTAAATTCATTATCAAAACTAATATTTTTA
>CAKNAO010000090.1 GCA_929200685.1 uncultured bacterium
AAATAATTTCTATTATATTTAAATTCTTCATTTAAATTAAAAATTTCATTATTTTTATTCTTCATTAAAAATTTCCTTTTCTAAAACTTTTACTTTTTAAAAATAAATAAATAGAAGGAGTAACTGTAAAAATAGAAATAATTAATGATATAGCACTTGCAGGTCCTGGTTTTGATTCTTGTCTAGAATTTATTAATTTATAAATTCATGAAATAAATATATCAAACTCTCCAGCAGTTTTATCAGCAGCAACAGGACCACCTTCATTAAATAAATAAATTAAACCAAAATTATTAAAATTGAATATAAATTGACCAATTAATAAAGGAGCAATTTGAGAAATAATTATTGGAGCAGTAATAGTTTTAAATTGTTTTCATTTAGAAGAACCATCTATTTTTGCAGCTTCATATAATGATTTAGGAATTGATTGAATCATGCCAGTAATTAAAAGAAACATATATGCACTACCCAACCATGATTGTAAAAATATCATAAGTGCTTTTGTTTTAGTTCCATCATCTCTTCAATCAACACCATATTTTGCATCTCCAAAACCAAATAAAGTATTTCCAATAACTTTATTAAAAATACCATCATTTTGAAAAAAAATAGAAAAAAACATTATGGTTATAAATGCTGGAACAGCTCATGGAAGTAAATAAATAACTCTAAATAAATTTTTAAATTTAATTCTACTTTGATTAGCAATGATAGCAAAAAATGTTCCTAAAATAATTGTCAATGAACTAGCACAAAATGTTCAAATAAGAGTTCAAATTAAAACACTACTAAATTCTGGACCCATTACTGTAAATATTTCTCTATATTGTTTTAAACCAACTCATTTAAATGGTGTTGTTATGCCATCAGCAGATGGTTTTGCTTTTAAAATTGGATCTCATTTTCTTTCATTAATATTTGTGAATGAAATTAAAATAGTTGAAATAAGTGGGAGTAAAATTATAAATAAAATAAATATCATTGCTGGTATTGAAAGTAAATATGGAAGTCCTTGAGATTTTAATAAATTTTTTTGTTGCTTAAAATTGCTTTGTCTAACACCTATTCTAATTAAATTATTATTATTGATATTTTCTAAAATAGAAACAATTCAAAAGAATATTATAATAACAAGAAAAATAATTGCTAATCCACCCATAACAAGGAAAAACCTGCCATCATTAGCTTTACCATTTGTTATTCCAATTGTAATTTCATTTTGTGTAGTTGGATCATGTCCTAAACTTTTAAGCCCAATAATACCATTACCATAATTAGTTGGAAATGCTCCAAAAATTCACATTAATAAAAATAAAACTAATGAAGTAAAAATCATATGCATTAATGATTTAACATATTGTTTATGCATTAAAGAACCTAAACCTGGAAATATTGAACCCAAAATAATTGAAGTTCAATATTTAGTGTTTGAAATTTCTATAGGAGTTTTTAAAATATTATTTTTAAGTTCAGATTCTTTAATTTTTTTATTAATTTTTAGTTCTCTTTTTGTAATATTAAAATAAGTAGATGATTTATTTTTTTCTTTAACTAAATCAATACAATTAATTTTTAAATTTTTTCATAAAATAAAAATTTTATTAAAATATTTTTTATATTCAATTAATTTAGCTTTTTTTGAAACTAAATTAGATTTTAATTTTATAAAAATTTTTTTCTTTTCATCTTTTAAAATTTTGTATTGATTATTAAATTTATTTTTAAAAATTTTTTTTTGATTTTTATATTTTTCTTTTTGAATTTTTAATTCTTTAATTTTTTCTTTAATTTCATTTAATTTATTAG
>CAKNAO010000091.1 GCA_929200685.1 uncultured bacterium
TATTTATTAAATCTATTAATTCATATAATTCTTCAATTATGTCTTAAGATTATTAATTTAATTTTTTTATTATAAAAAAAGAATCAGTATAATTTGGGTTTAATTTAATTGCTTTATCAAAACATTTATTTGCTTCTTCATGTTTTCCTAATTTAGATAATGAAATACCTTTTTTATAATGGGCATCAAAATCATTTTGATTTAATTCAATTGTTTTATCAAAACACTTAACTGCTTTTTCATATTTTCCTAGTTTATTCAAAGTTTCTCCTTTATTATAATAAAAATTCAAATCATTTGGATTTAATTCAATTGCTTTATCAAAACATTTAATTGCTTCATCATATTTTTTTAATTTATCTAAAGAAATTCCTTTGTTGTTATAAGGTTTAGAATTATTAGGTTTTAATTCAATTGCTTTATTAGAAGATTTAATTGCTTCCTCATATTTTCTTAATTCAATTAAAGTTCTTGTTTTATTTAAATAAACTCTAAAATCATTTGGATTGAATTCAATTGCTTTATTATAATATTTAATTGATTCTTCATATTTTTTAAAATTATATAAAGTTAATCCTTTATTGTGGTAAAAATTAACATCATTTTTATTTAATTCAAATGTTTTATCAAAATACTTAATTGCTTCTTCATATTTACCTAATTTATCTAATGAAACACCTTTACTATTATAAAAATTAAAATTTGTTGGATTTAATTCAATTGCTTTGTCATAACATTCAATTGCTTCATCATATTTACCTAATTTATTTAAAATTCTTCCCTTTTTATAATAAATATTAGAATCATTTGGATTTAATTCAATTGATTTGTCATAACATTCAATTGCTTCATTATATTTCTTTAATCCATCTAAACTAATTCCTTTATTTATATAAGAATTAAAATTATTTGGTTCCAATTCAATTGCTTTATCAAAACATTTAATTGCTTCATCATATTTTTTTAATTTATCTAAAGAAATTCCTTTGTTGTCATAAATTTTAAAATTATTTGGATTTAATTCAATTGCTTTATCAAAACATTCAATTGCTTCTTCATATCTTTTCAAATTATCTAAAGATATTCCTTTATTATTATAAGCACCAATATTATTTTGTTCTAATTCAATTGCTTTATTAAAACATTTGATCGCTTCTTTATAATCTTTTTTAATATAAACATTTCCATTATCAAATCAATAAACACTTGATATTGTTTCAAATTCTAACATTAGTCCTTCTAAATCAGGAAAAATTTTTGAGGCAGTTATTTTTTCATTTGTTAATAATTTTGTTATTTCCTTTTTTAATTTATTTGATATATTAATTTCAAATATATGTTTTTCATATTTTTTTTGATCTCATGCACCATTATCTAAAATGAAGTGTGATTTTTGATTTAATGCTCTATTATTTGAAAAATCATCATTTAAAATAGGGCATTTATAAACTAAACCTTCTTCATTTAAATCATTAATTTCTTGAGCAATATTGTTTTCATTTTTTAAAATAAAAATTTTTCTATATTTTGGTTCTTTTTTTAATATTTCTTTATTAAAAGCAAATCATAAAGAAAATAAAAAACTTGATGTAAAATCTATAAGTAAAGTTTTTATATTATAATGTTGCATTTTTGAAAGAATTTCAATTTTATTTTTTTCATTACTTTTACTTTTGATATATTCAATTCTTTTTTCAAAAATATAAGCAGCATTTTTTTTATTTGTATTAACTTCTTTTCTAAAATATGAAGAATCTAATTTTCATTTAGAGTTTGCTTGACCTCTAAAA
>CAKNAO010000092.1 GCA_929200685.1 uncultured bacterium
ATGTATAAACATAATGATATTGAAAAAAAATGACAAAATTATTGATTTAAAAATGAAATTTTTAAAACAACAAACAATAATAAAAAAAAATATTATGTTCTTGATATGTTTCCTTATCCTTCAGGTTCTGGCCTTCATGTTGGACATCCTGAAGGTTATACTGCTACTGATATTATTGCAAGATATAAAAGATTAAATAATTATGATGTTCTTCATCCAATAGGTTGGGATGCTTTTGGACTTCCGGCTGAACAATATGCTATTAAAACTGGAAATAATCCCAATGAATTTACTCAAAAAAATATTAAAAATTTTAAAAAACAATTAAAATCATTAGGTTTTTCATATGATTATAAAAAAGAAATTAATACTACTGAACCTGAATATTATAAAATTACACAATGAATTTTTAATCAAATGTATAAAATTGGTTTAGCAGAAATTAGAAATATTGATGTTAATTGATGTAAAAAATTAGGAACTGTTCTTGCTAATGAAGAATTAGAAAAAAATGAAAATGGAAAAATGGTTTCAAAACGTGGAGGTTATCTAGTTGTTAAAAAGAAAATGAAGCAATGAGTTTTAAAAATTACTAAATATGCAAAAAGATTATATGATGAAATTGAAGGACTTGATTGACCTGAATCACTTGTTTTATTACAAAAAAATTGAATTAAAAATAAAGATCAATCAATTCATTTAAAAGATTGAGTATTTTCAAGACAAAGATATTGAGGAGAACCTTTTCCAATTGCATTTGATGAAAAAAATAAAATTATTTTAATTGAAGAACTTCCTTTAATACTTCCAAAAATGAATGAAATAAAACCATCTGGTAATGGAGAAAGTCCACTTGCCAACAATAAAAAATGATTATATTTTAAAAAAAATGGTAAAAAATATAGAAGAGAAACAAACACAATGCCTCAATGGGCTGGTTCTTCATGATACTATTTAGCTTATATTTTAAAAAATGATGATGGAACTTATTTAGATATTGATTCTAAAGAAGCATATAAAAGATTTCAAAAATGATTACCAATTGATTTATATATAGGTGGTCAAGAACACGCAACACTTCATTTAATTTATGCAAGATTTTGACATAAAGTTCTTTATGATTTAAAAATAGTTCCAACTAAAGAACCATTTCAAAAAATAGTCAATCAAGGAATGATTTTAGGTAATGATGGTCAAAAAATGTCAAAATCAAAAGGTAATATTGTAAATCCAGATAAGATTATTAAAAAATATGGTGCTGATACTCTTAGGATTTATGAAATGTTTATGGGTCCATTAGAAGAATCGAAAACTTGAGATGAAAATGGAATTATCGGAATAAGAAAATGACTTGATAGAGTTTATAAAATGTATAAAAATTTTGAAAATAAAAAATTTAAAATTAATAATTTAAAATTTAATATATTATTTAAAATTATAATAATTATTTAAAACATATTTCAGAATATAATAAATTAATAAAAGAGTTTTCAAATGATATTGAAAAATTAAAATTTAATGTTGCTATTTCTAAATTAATGATTTTTGTAAATATTATTTATAAAGAAAAAGAATCAACAAAAGAAGCTATTTCTAAATTTCCTTTGTTACTATCATTATTTGCACCACATATTTCTGAAGAAATATTAAATAATTTAAAAGAACTAGAAATTTCTAAAAATAAATGACCTAAATATGATAAATTAAAAATAATTGATAGTTTGAATATTATAGTGATACAAATAAATGGAAAATTAAGAGGAACACTTGAAATTAATAAACAAGATAA
>CAKNAO010000093.1 GCA_929200685.1 uncultured bacterium
ATAATAAATATTATTTTTTTATTTTGTTAAAATTAATTTATGAAAAATTTTATAAAGTCTCATTTACCAGAAAATAAAGCAAAATGAAAAGATTTTTTTTTCCTTTTTTTTCCAATGTTAGTTGGTTCAACAACTTATGCTTTTAATGGTTTTGTAGATAATTTTATGGTTGGTCAAATCGAACAAGGAACAACTGCTTTAGCTGCTATTAATTCATGAACTGCTATTATTATGGGAATTTATATTGGTCTTAGTTCAACTGCTTCATTTATTATGGCAAGATATTTTTATAGCAATCAATTAAATAAAGCAACTGAATTATTTAAATTTAGAATTCTTGTTTCAGTTTCAATTGGTTTTATTTTTGCTTTAATTGCTTGAACAAACCCAGATATTATGATTAAAGTTTTTTTAAAAAAACCAAAAAATAATATTCTTAAAAATATTAATGCTTATAATCTTGCAGTTGAAAATTCAAGAATTTATTTAAAAATAATTGCTATTCAATGAATATTAATTTCAATAACTTTAAACTTTGCTAATAGTTTAAGAGAATCTGGTCATCCAAAAGGACCAATGTATTGAGGAATAGTATCTTTAATTGTTAATATTACTTTAAATTCAATTTTAATGTATGTTTTTAAATTTGGAGTAGATGGTGCTGCTTGAGCATCTGTGGCTGCAAGAATATTTGCTTTTTCAATTGGAATTTATTGAATAATATCCAAAAAAGTTGGTTGAGGTTTTTGACCATGACAGATATTTAAGATTAAAAAAGATGTCATTAAAGATTTTTTTTCCAAATTTTATTTATTTTTTTCAATCACATTTGCTTTTATTTTTATAACAATTAGAAATGTTTTTTATGATGCAGCTTATCCAGTTGGAACTAATACATTGGGAGTAGGAGTTAGTGCTATGAGTATACTTGGTTTAACTGGAGCAATAATGAATATTTTTACAACTACTTTTTCAATTTCAAGTTCAATGTCTGCTGCTATTGTTTCGAAATTTTTATCAAGAGGTCAAACTGAAGAAGCTTTAATGGAAGCAAAAAGATTAAAAGGTTTTATGTTTTTAACTTCAACATCACTTTCAATATTAATGTTTATAACTGCTATTTTTGTTCCAAAATTTTTATTTTTATCACAAGTTAAATATGAAGAAGAAAAATTAACATTTGATAATATTCAAAATTTAAAACAAGTTAGAGATTCATTATTTATTGTTTGTTTTTATTATCCAATTTGAATATGATTTTCTTCTTCATATAGATCAGGTTGTTCTGGTAAAAAAGGGTTTTGATTTGCATTTGTTGATTTAATTATAACTGGTCCAATTCAATTAAGTTGACTTGCTATTCTTTCTTATTTAATAATTCCAACTAGTCCAATAATGCAAAAAAATTTTTATATATTTTATTTTTTATTCTTTTTATCTGATTTTATAAAATTAATATCTATAGAATTTTTATTTTATAAATATAAATGAAATAGTTCAATTAAAAAAATAAAGAAAAAAAGAATGAAAACTAAAATTCAAAATAAAATAGTAACTTCTAGAATAGATAAATAAAATTTAATAAGATATAATAATTTAATGTAAATATTATTAAAATTTTTGTTTAAAAAATTCAATATTTATTTATATGTATATTAAATTAATTTATATGAAATAATTAAATTAGTTTTTTGATC
>CAKNAO010000094.1 GCA_929200685.1 uncultured bacterium
TCTTTAATTGACAATTTAATTATTTTTTTAATATCTTCATTTTTTATTTTACCTTTATATTTTTTTTGCATTATCAATTTAGCTAATTCAAGTATTTTTTTCATTATTTTAAAATTAATTTCAATATTTTCATCAATTTTATATTTTTCATCATATTTTGTATTAGAAAAATATTCATTGTTTTCTATAATTTCATTTAATTTGTTTCTTTTTAAAGTGTTCCTTATGTTAATTATCAAATTATTAAAATTTCATTTTCTTTTATTTTCTATTATTTTATCTAATTTAATATTTTCATTTAATATTGATTTTATTAATTTCATATTTTTATTTTCTTCATCATCAATTAATTTATCATTGTTTAACTTTTTATAAATATCCATAATATTATCAAAACCTTTATTAGAAAACTCTATATAATCAAATTCTTTTTTATTAGAATTATGTAATGATTTTAATAAATTGGTTTTTCCACTGCCTTTTTTTCCAAAAATAATATTTAATCCATTATAAAATTTTATTTCTAAATTTTGGTTTGGTTTTTCAATATTTTCAAAATTAAAAATTTGACTTTTTCTTTTTAAATTATCTGTTTTTATAGATTCTAAAAGATAATCAAAATTAATAATTTCTTCTTCAAATTCAGGTAATTCTTTAGCATCTTCTCCATATTTTTCTCAATTTCTAACATCAGAAAAACAAAAACTCGGATAAAATTCTTTTGTATGTTCTCTAGCATTAATTTTTCTATTTTTAGATGGAAAATCTAAAACTTTAAAAATATATGGTGATTTTATTTTGTCAAATATTTTAGAAATATCTTCAATTTTTTTAAAACTCCTTTTTTCATGTTTCATAAAATGAGCAGATACTAATATATATTTTTTGGCATTATTTAATTTTTCTATAAATGTTTTTATATCAATTGGTGATTTTTTAGAATGTTCAAAATTTTTGATTGTTTCAATATTTTCAGAACTTATAGTGAAATGTCTAATTTCATTATCTTTAATTTTAATATCACATTCAATTCCTGGAATAAATAAAATATTTTTATCATTTTTTTTCAAATTATTAAATTGTTCGTTATCAAATTTAAAATGATCAGTAATTGAAACAATTTTTACATTATAAGAGTCTAATATATTGATTATTTCATTTGGTTTTCTTTCTCTCATTTTATCTCCCTTTGTGTGAAGATGCATATCAAACTTGTACATTTATTCTCTCCTTGTTATTTTCTTTATGTTAAAAAATTATATATTTTTTTAATTTGAATTATAATTATTAGTATAAGAATTAAAATTTTTGTTTTTTAAATTCTTAAGAAAGAGGTACATAAATGTCTATTAGTGAAAACGAAAGAAATCAAGTATGAGAGAGATATCATGGAAAAGAAGATTCTGCCATAGATCCATTTGGAGATGAAATAACAAAAGATGATTTTGTTGTTGATCATATCTACCCAGAATCAAAAGGTGGAAGTGATGATATTGAAAATTTAATTCCTATGTCTGAAGAATCAAATCAAGAAAAAGATGATGATTTAGAAGGAACAATTAATGGATATAATTTTATAGTAGAAAAAAAATCAGGAAGTTATGGAAATATAATAGGTATATTATATGTTGATGGAGAACAAGTTTCCTTATAATTTTTAATAAAAAAATAT
>CAKNAO010000095.1 GCA_929200685.1 uncultured bacterium
TATAAATATATTATTGAAAATTATAATGATTATTTATTTGATATTAGTTTAATAAGAAAAAAATTATATTTTTATATTGATTCACCTAATAAAATGTGATTACATTACAATGTTTTATGTTCTTATTTTAATTTTTCTAATGATAAAAGATTAATTAAATTAAAAAAAATTAAAATGCCACAAATCCCAATAAAATATATGCCTGTTTTTTCAAAAAATTTTTTATATAAAAAAACAGAAGATCAATCTAAATATAAAAATATAATTATTAGATTTTTATATGAAACAGGTATAAGAGCTTCTGAAATTAATAAAATTATTGAAATAAATAAAGAAACTTTATTATTAAAAGGTAAAGGTCAAAAAATTAGAGAAATTTTTCATAATTATGAAACTTCAAAAAAATTTAATGGTTTTGAATTTAGTCAAAAAACTTTAAGAATTTGAGTAAAAGATGTTTTAGGAAAAAAATATACTCCTCATTCAATAAGGAGAAGTCATGCAACTCACATGTTATTAAAAGGGGCAAATCCAAAAACTGTCATGCTTCAATTAGGACATAAAAAAATTGAAACAACTTATCGTTATTTACAACTCTCAAAAGAAAATAATAAAAGAATTTATAAAAAATATTTTTAACAACTTAAATAACTAAGTTGTTTTTTAATGGTAGTTTATAAACTTGGAGACATAGGTAATTTTAAGGGAGGTATTTCCAATTTAAAAAAAGAAAGATATGGAATAGGAATTAATTTCATTAATTACATGGATATATTTAATAATTGAAAAATAAAAAAAAATACTATTTTAAGAAAATACAATGCTACAAAAAATGAAATTTTTAAATATGGAGTAAAATTTGGTGATGCTTTTTTTACTGCTTCATCAGAAACTCCAAAAGAAATTGCTATGAGTTCTATTTATTTATCTAAAGAAAAAGCAATTTTTAATGGTTTTTCTAAAAGATATAGATTTAATAAATCAATTTTAAAACCTGAATATGCTTCATATTTATTTAGAGGTAAAATTTTCAGAGAAAAAGTAAAAAAATACGCAACAGGATATACAAGATATAATGTTTCTCAAAAAAATTTAGAAAAAATAAAAATAAATATTCCAACATTAAAAATACAAAAACAAATAATAGACATTATTGAACCACATGAAAATCTATTTTTAAAATATTATAAATGTGTAAGAATAAATAAAATTCAAAATACAAAAAATGATATAAAAAACTTAATAGACATTATTGAACCTTTAGAAAAAATTTTGTTTAACATAAAACAACAAATAAATTTATTTGAAAAATTTATTAATAAAATAAGAATTGAAAAAACGAATAAAACAAATATTTTTTCCAAAATTCAAACTGGAAAATTAAATGTTTCTGCCTCTTTAAAAAATGGAAAATATCCATTTTTTACTTGTGGCAAAAAAGTAATGAGGACTAATAGCAATTCATTTAATGGAAGATATATTTTATTATCTGGAAATGGAGAAATTTATAATTGATGATTTGATGGAGAATTTGATCTATATCAAAGAGTTTATGCATTAAAAGAAAAAGATAATTTTTTTACAACTTATTTTTCACTTATTAAAGGTATTAATAAACTAAGAAAAAGATCAAATGGAGCTGTTATAAAA
>CAKNAO010000096.1 GCA_929200685.1 uncultured bacterium
TGAATAAATTACAAATGAACAAATTAATATTTTTAAAATAGAAGTACAAATTTTCTCTGATTTACCTGGTTTATAGTTATTACCATTATTTATTTTTTTCTTACCAATAATAAATCAATAAATACTACTTTCTCTAATTAAATATTTCAATGCTGTTTCAGAATAAAAATAAAGACCAACCGAAGTTGTCATTCCAAAAAGGAAAATAGAAATAAAGACAAGTCATTCTGCCATTTTAGCACTTCAAGGACTAAAATTAAAATTAGAAACAATTGAATCTTTAATTAAAAGACCACTATCAATTTTATATTTAGGCCCTTCATTTTCTCATGCACCAGAATAAAGAATGATAAATGCAGATGCTGAACAAATAATAATTGTATCTAAAAATGTTGATAATGATTGCAATAAACCTTGCTGAATAGGATGTTTAGAGTTTGATGAAGCAGCAGAAAATGAAGCAGATCCAATTCCAGCTTCATTAGAAAAAACTCCTCTTCGAACCCCTAATTGCATTGCTTTAATAATAGTATAACCACCAATACCACCAACAATTTGTTTAACTCCAAAAGCACCATTAAAAATAAGGGCATAGACTTGACCAGTTTTTTCAATATTCAAAACAACAATAACAAGAGCTATTAATAAATATAATGAACCCATAATTGGCATAACAATAGATGTAAATTTACCAATTGATTTAACACCTTTAATAGTAACTGCCAAAATAATTAATGCTAAAAGGAATCCCATTATAAGTTTTGTTTTTCAACTACCAAGAAAACTACTAGTTCCAACAACTTCACTAAAGTTTGCGGCAATTGTATTAGATTGAACTCCTATATATGCACTACCAAATGTAAAAATTGCAAATAAAGCATAAATAGCAGCAATTATTCTTAAAAAACGTTTACCACTATTTTTGGCAATATAAAAAGGTGTTCCTCCTACATAATCTTTACCTCATTTTTTCTTATATAATTGTGATAATGTTCCTTCAGCAAAAGCAGTTGACATACCTAATAAAGCAGTTACCCACATTCAAAATAATGCTCCTGGACCACCAATTATAAGTGCTGATGAAACACCAGCAATATTACCATTTCCAATTCGAGAAGCAGTCGATAACATTAAAGCTTGAAAACCTGAAATACCTCTTTTTGTTTTACGATTAGAACCTTTTAAGGTTTTATAAATTCTTTTGACATTTAAATTGTATGCTCTAAAAAAGAAACTAAAAATTAATCCACCAAGAAAACAAACAAAAATAAGAATGTAAGTGATGGTTGAATTAAATACTTCATATAAACTTGACATTTGATTTTTACTCCTTTGTTAATAAATTTAATAATTTTAACTACATTAAAAATCATTTCTTTTTTAATATGGAATGATATTTATATAAATAATTAAAATTAAAATTAGTATTTTATTTATGAAAAACATTTAAAATAAAGATTTTTTATTTTTAAAATTCTTCACACTTTCTAAATTATACACAAAATTTTTAAAAAATAAATATTAAAATTTATGCTTTCTTATTTTTTTTATTGTTCTTATTTTTTTTATTGGTTTATATT
>CAKNAO010000097.1 GCA_929200685.1 uncultured bacterium
AATTTTATCAAAATTTTCTTTATATTCATTAAAATCATTTATAAAAGTAAAATTATTTTCAATAAAATTTAATTTTTTATATTTTTTCAATCCTTTATTACCTGCATCATCATAATCAAAAATAAAAAATGGTAATTCTTTTTTAATACCAATTGCTAAATTTACAATTGATGTTATTTTAGTTGAAGATCCTAAAGGAAAAAAAGTTAATTTATCAAGTCATTTATCATTATTATTTTTTTTAAGTTGATTACATGCAGAAGAAAATAAAATTAAATCATGAAAACCTTCCACAAAAACAATTTTCTTTTCTGATAATGCAATAAATGATTTAATATCTAAACCCATTTTTGTTATAAAGGGTTGTAAAGTTGATTCTTCTTCCTCAGTAGATTTTCTTGCAAATTTTTCTATGATAATAGAACCTTTTTCTTTATTATTTTTTACTATAAAAGAAATTTCATGAAAATTTTCTTCATCAACAAAATAAGGATTGTGTGTAGCTATTAAAAAAATTAAATTTTCATTTGAAATTTCATTTAAGTATTTTTTTAAATCCAAAACTGCTAGAGCATGAAGAAATTTGTCTGGTTCATCTAGTAAAATTATTTTCTTTTTTTCTTTATTAATACTAGTTATATAATTTATAAAAATAATTAGTGTTAAATAATGTTTCATGCCATCACTTCTATTTTTAAAATCTCTATATTTTCCTTTATTTTTATTCTCAAATTCATCTGCAGCTCTAATAATAAAACTACTATCATTAATATCTATTTTAATTTTTAATGTTTTTTGTTTTCAAAATGAAGAAATAAAACTATCAAATTCTTTTGATAAATTATCTATTATTTCTTCTTTTAAATCAAGAAAATCATTAGAGTCTTTATAAAATTCATTTAATTTTTTTATATCATTTTCATCTTGTTTTAATAATTTTCATAAACCTAAAAAAATTTCTGAATTCATTGCCTCTTCAAAAGTATATATTCTTTTAATTAAATCCATTTTATTAAAAGAGTGTATTTCTATTGAATTACTCAATTCTATAGATTCATTTATTAAATTTAAAATTTTATTTTTAACATTTAATTCATCTCTTTTTCCTTCTAAAAGAGTTAAATTATCAATTTTTTCATAATCAAAAATATGTTCAATTTCATTATTTTTGATTGCATAAATATTTTTAAGTTTTTTAAAAATAAAATTATTTAATTGTTTGTCAAAATATGGTTTATGTCTATTTAATTTATCATCAATAATTCTTCCAATATTTATATTTTCTTTATAACCAATTTTTTTTCATTTATCTTGAATATATTTTGCTAAATTTCAAGAAAAATTTATTTCAGTTTTACTAGATTCTTCTTTATTAAAATTAAAATTATCTTCTTTAATTTTTTCATTTTTTATTTCTTCAATTGCACTCAAAAAGTTAGACTTACCTGATTCATTAATACCAATAAATAAATTTATTTTTTTATCAATTTTTATTTTTTGTTTTCTTACACTTTTATAATTTAAAATTTTAATATTCATTTTAGTCCTTTCA
>CAKNAO010000098.1:0-282 GCA_929200685.1 uncultured bacterium
AAAATTTTTTAAACTTTTAATTACTTTAAGAATTTCTTTTTTATTTTGATTAATTGAACCAGAAGTTGCAGAAATTAAAATTATTTTATTAGAAATAGAATTAATTTTTGTTTTTAAATATTCTAAATGTTTTTCTTTATTATCATCATTTTTTTTTCAAAAAATTAAAATTGGAGTTATTGTAGAAATTGTCAAAACTCCAAAACTAATTAAACTAATAATAATTATCTTTTTTTTATTCATAATATTTCAATCACCCTTTCACAAATTTGAAAAAATAAT
>CAKNAO010000098.1:292-1525 GCA_929200685.1 uncultured bacterium
TTTAAATTTATTTTATGTATTAAGATATTTAAAAACATTATACTATTTTGTAAAAAAAATAAAATTTTTTTATTTAATTTTAAAAATTATGAATATTCATATTTTTGATCTAAAAATTCTTCAATAATTTCATTTGTTAAATTATCAATAGAATTTACTTTCATGTATTCAAATATTTCAATTCAATCATCTTTATAATAAATATTTTGATAAAAATCTGTTTCATATAAAATTTTTAATTTATAACTTTTATATTCAGGATGCTCTAGATAAACAACATATTCAAATATATCAGGATCATTATTTTCAATATAACTTATATAAGAACCTCAACCTTCATAATTTTCATGAATGCATTTTTTAATGTTATGTAAATACTCAAATTCAAAATCTAATAAATGTCCCTTTCCATGAGACAAGTTCAATACCATCATTTTCACGAATAATATTTTCTATATTTTCTAAAATTTTATAAGATTCTTTTTTAAAATTTGTATAATACATATTTACTAAATGTTTTTTATAATTATTTTTAGTAAATTCAACTTGAAAATTATATTCACCAATAAAAGGTGAATATTTTTTATTTAAAATTTTTACATTTATATTATTTTTAACAATAATTGGTAATTTTTTAATTTGGTTATTTTTTTCAATTCAATCAACATTTTCATTATTAATATATTTATTGTTTAAAAGAAATTTAAAAATATTATCTTCTAAAAACTTAGAATTAATTTTTTTGATTTTTTCATCAAAATCTTTTTGTAAATTATTATGAATAATAAAAATATTTTTAACTAAATTATTTTTATAAAGTAAATTAACATTATAAGAAATATTGCCATTTTGAAAATCAATGTTAAAATTTTTTATTTTTATTCCAATATTTAAATAATTTTTATTTTGTAAATCAAATAAAAGTTTAATTTTTATATTATTTGATAATATATTTTCATAATCTTTTATTTTTTTTGGGATTTTAATTAAATCTAATATTCATTTTTTATTTAAAGTATTTATTTTATTAATATTATATTTTTTGTTAGTTAAAAATTTTTGAATTAAAAATGGTGGAAGAATTATTTTAAAATCATTTTTTATTATATGACCAAATATTTTTAACTCACCATCTCTTGTTTCATATCTATCAATATTATAAAAAACATTTTTAACACCTTCTAAATTATTTATTTTATATAAATTATCAAGTTTTTGGAGGTTAAAATTTGA
>CAKNAO010000099.1 GCA_929200685.1 uncultured bacterium
AATTTTAATAACCTTTTCAAATTTAAAAATGAAAATAAAAAAAATTATAATTTTTTTTTTTTTTTTTTTTTGCAATTTTTTTATAAAAAAAATAAAACATTTAATTTCAAATTACTTATTTTGTACTTAAAAATTTTATTTTTTAATTTTTTTGTTTTACATTTGTTTTTTTATATTTAAAGAAAAATCTTGATCATCAACAGTTATTTCATATGTAATTGGAGCATCATCGTGGTTAGGAACATTAGTTATTGGGCGTGAAGGTTGTTTTTTCTCAATTAAAACAATACTATCTTGTTCAGTTGTTAAAAATGTAACTAGTTCAATAAGTTTCTCTCTAATAGCATCAAGAATTTGAGAATCACTATTGTAATCAACTTTTGGTAACATAACATTTAAATTACTTGCTTCTCCTAAAAATTCTTTGATTTCTGAAATTATAAAAACTTGTTCTTCAGTATATTTTTCTTGTTTTATTTTTAATGTAAAATGTTGTTTACCAACAGTAATTTTATAATCAATTGGACTTTGATCATAAGTTGGAACTGAAGTAATATCTTCTTCTCCAATTTTTTTATTAATCAACAAAGTAGATTGATTTGATGTAATATCTTCAATTTTAAAACTTAATTTTAATCTAATATTTTTTAAAATATTAACATCATTTTCATAATCCTTACCAGTGTAATCTGTTTGTAAAATAATATCTCTATTTTCTTGTGTTTGTAAAAAAGTTTGAATAGATGAAATTTTTGTTTTTTCAATTTCACTATAATCTAATTGTTTAAGTTTTAAAGTAAAATCTTCATTGTCAATAGTTATTTCATATAATGTTTCATCTTCATCATGATTAGCAATTGAAGTAATCTTAGTTGCTTCAGTTTTTCTACTAATTAAATTAGAATCTATTTCAAAAGAAACTTTTTCAATTTTATTAAGAAGTTTTTTCTTAACAACATTTAAAATATTATCATCAATAGAATAAAGAGAACCATCATAATCTTTTGGTAATTCAAGATTTTTATTTTTATCTTCTTTTAAAAATTCTTTAATAAAAGTTAATTTTGTTTCCCTAGTATAAGAACTAGATTGTTTTAAAATTAATGTAAATTCTTCTTTATCAACAATAATTATGAATGGAGTTCCTTCTTCCTCTTCATTTAGAGCAACTTCTGTTTCTTCTTCATTATTTTTATTTTTTTTATCAATTAAATTAATATCACTAATTTCAAAACCTTTAATTTCAAGAACCATTTTTTTTCTAATAGCATCTAAAATTTTAGAATTAGAACTATAATCTAAATCTGTTTTATCTTTTGGTAATATAATATTTAAATTACTTTGATCTTTTAAATATTTCTTAATATTTAAAATTTTTTCTTTATTTTTTTCATCATTATCATCATTTTTATTATTAGTTATAACAATCGGAATAACTATAGCACCAATTATAAAGCCAATTGTAACTATTCCTAAAATAATGATTTTTTTCTTATTTATTTTTCTCATT